>CAZHVH010000227.1:0-5825 GCA_964535855.1 uncultured bacterium | reverse complement strand
CCTCCGCCAGCGATTTCACGTTATGGCTTAAAAGTTCCGCGGATCTGGTCTCCCTCCCCCGTTTCGGCGCGCTGCGGAACAGGGTCCATACGTCCTTATCCCAATCGTAACGTGCGAGTCCCGAGTCGGTGCCGACCCAGACGAAGGGTGGGTCCACGGATATCGCCTGTATGTTATCCCCGGGAAGGCTGTCCTCGGATGTGAACTGTTCCGCGGGTAGATCACGAACTAGATCATACAGCGTCAATCCGAATGAGGTTCCGAACCATGCGTAGTTATGCCTGGCGTCGAAGGCCTTAATGAGGTTATCCCTCAATCCGTCGATCTTGGTGAAGGGGCTGAACGTGCCGAGATCCTTATCGTAGATGGTCGTCCCCTTGGGTCCACCGATTAGGACATAAGGGTCCATTATGTAGATCGAACGTACATCATCCGAGACGAGACCATCCGCTTCCGTGAACCAGTCCCACGAGTTGAGCTTTGTGTTCAGGACGGCCACGCCCTTCGGCGTTCCAAACCACACCTTCTCCCCATCCACGGCCACCGCTCGGACGGTTCTGTCCGGCAGGCCATCCCCCTCGGTGATCCTGTGCCACGTCCCTCTCTCTTTGTTAAATCTCGCCGCTCCGTTTGGGGTTCCGATCCAGATGGCATCTTCGCTCCTGGCGATGTCAAATATCTCATCGCTCGGCAGGCCGTCCCGATGTGTGTATAGCGTCCATTCATCCGCTACATGGTCGTAATGCTCCACCCCATGTGGGGTGGCAGCCCAGATATCCAGGTCATCAGTTACTATTTTCCTCACATCAGGTTCGGGCAGGCCATCCCTTCGGGTGATATCCATCCAGCTTCCTGTGAATTTATCCAGCCGGCTGATGCCCAAGGGGGTGCCGAAATAGACGTAGTACCTGTTATGGGCGATCGCCTGAACGTTGCTGTCGATAAGGACGTGGGTCTCGCCACGTGAGATGTTGGGAGAATAGACCCACCACTTCCCCGACGCTCGGTCATATCGATATACCCCTATGTCGGTGCCGAACCAGACGTATCTCTCCGTGGAGACGGCGTCGAACACATCAGCCCGTGAAAGCCCTTTCGCATCCCCATCGCCGAAAGCTCGCCTCTCTCCGGTCGTCATGTCAAGGTAGATCACGCCGCCGCGGGTTCCCACCCAAACACCCCTCTCATCGGCGGTCAGCGAGCGGATTTTGAGGGGGATCCCATCCTTATAGGTCTTCCACCTGAGCGACCTGCGATCCCAGACATGCAGGGTTCCTGGACAGGCCATGAAGAGATAGGTTGAGCTGTTTGCAAGGGCAAGCACCCTTTTAACCCCTGGCACGTTTATCCTCTCCCAGAGATCGTTTGCCTTATCATATCTGACCAGGCCTCCCTCAGTGCCCACCCAGAGGAAGGTCGGATCGGCGATGAGGGCGTTTACATGCGTATCGGGGAGTTTATCGGAGAACAGGACCCATTTTCGGGCGACCTTATCGTATCGGGTTAATCCTTTAGCGCTTCCCACCCAGACGTATCGTCCGTCCACCAGGATCGTCGTGACGCTATCCGTGGGGAGCTTTGTGGTTTTCGAGTCGAAGTGGTCGATCTCACCCGTGAATTTGTTGATCCTGGAGATCCCCTCATCGGTCGCCACCCAGACGAAGTTGCCGACCACGGCTATGGAGTTAACCCGATCGCCGGCCAGACCGTCGTCACGCGTGTAAGTCTGCCATCGTTCGGTCGATGGATTAAAACGGCTGACGGCGCCTTTCGTTCCGAACCAGACCCACTTATGATCGGCCTTCACCGCCGTGACGTAGTTGGAGGGCAGGGCCCGTTCCATGCGGAACAGAACCCATCCCTTCCCTATAAGCCCCTTCACGGCCACCCCGTGTGGCGTTCCCGCCCATACCTGGTTCTCCCAGACGCTCACCGTGTTCACCTGGTTGTCGGGAAACCCCTTTTCCCTCGTGATCAACTCGAGGCTTTCGCTTTTGGAATCCAGATGTAACAGCCCCCGCGGCGTAGCACACCAGACATGGCCGCGCGATACCGAGATGTCAAGTATCTCGTCGCTGATCACGTCACGCAGTTTCGGAAGGCGTTCGGTGGGTTGGAAGAAGGTCCAGCCCAGATTCCTCCAGAGAAGCCTCCTGTTAACCACGCTCTTCCTCCGGCTCTGGGTGATCGCCTGGCGGAGCATGATCATCTTGCCATAGCCTGTCCTTTCCAACCTGGCACTTGTGGAGAACCTCAGATCATAACGCATCAACCCCGAACGCGTGGCGATATAAACGTATCCGGAATCCCCGTCTATGGAGAAGATTTTGGTGTCGGGGAACGGACATCTATATTGAATCGGCAGATCGAATGAGCTGTGACTGCCGCCGGTGGGATCGATCCACTCGCTCAGCTCCCTCGTGAAGAACTCCCATCGGTCCCGTACCTCATTGTAACCTTCCATTCTGGCCTTAGCCCTTGCGGGGGCGTTGAGGACCCTTTTTCGTCGTTTGTTATAGCGTATCAGCCCGTTTGTGGTGCCGATCCAGACGTAATGGGAGTCGTGATAGATACTGGTGAGCTGGGCTTTGCGGATGCCGGGGAAGGAGGTGTAAGTCGTCCAGGTGCCTTTCTTCACGTTATACACGCTCACCCCTCTAGGGGTGAGGATCCACACCTCTTTGCCCGTTGCGGAGATCGCCCTGACGTCGTTTTCCAGCAATCCGTCGAACTTCGTGAAGGATCGCCATTTGCCCGTCCTCTTGTTGTAGAGGGAGATGCCCGAATCGGTGCCGAACCAGACCCTTTCGCCGGGTTTATATCCCAGGAGGCTGAAGCGCCTCTCGACGCTGATACACCGCACGTTGTTGCTGATCAGCCCGTCCGATATGGTAAGGAAACCCCATTTCTTCGTCGCCCGATGGTAACGCGTCACCCCTTTATCGGTCGCTATCCACACATCATCCGCATCCGACGCTATATCTCGAACCTCATTGCCCACCAGCACGTTTAAACGCTCGTCATCCACGGTTAACTCCCCTGCGAGGGAGTGCAAAGATAGAAGGTATAAGATCAAAACGCAGACTGAATACCGCATTATTATCCCCCTCCTCTTCCGACGGGATAACGTTCGTTACACGGTTAACTTCACAAGGGCGATCCGTCTCGGGTCATTGACGCCCAAACCTCGCTTTGCCGCTGTTCTCAGATACTTCAATGCCCTGGGATCTCTTCTGAGTTTCTCCCTCCGGTGCTGAGATCGAGCTCGATCCACAAGTTCCGCCCCTATCGTATCCAACGCTACCGGATCGAAGCTGAAGAAGATGGAGTTCAGGAACCACTGGAACTGAGGCGGAGGAGGCTCGGCGCCTCGATCGAAGATGCCCTTTAGGCCGTTAGAGATGTGAAGGCGGATCTTCTCCCTGATCTCCTTAACGGCATAGATATCCGCTATGTAGGGATCACAACTGTTGCCGTGAAACCGACTTGGCCCCTCCATGATCGTACCTCCGGCATGTGAGATGTTCTTCAGCGCTCCGGTGAAACCGGCCAGGGGATGCTGTTTGATGTTAGGAACGTTGATGAGGGCATCCACCTGATTGACGATGAAGTTGGAAAGACGGGTTTTGCCTGATCCGAAGTCCACCCTTTTTGCCCAGCCGCCTTTAGGCCTTCCGCCGTTGAACTTAACCCCTATCGCCTCAACCACGATGATGTTCCTTCTAGGGATTCCGACCGAGGTTAGACCTGAGACGATAGCATCCACAAGGGCCTGATTGGCCCCCGTGAAATCTCTGGAGATCCGATTGAACTTGATCCCCACCACCTCTTTGGGCGAGAAGAGGGATCGCCATGCGGCCTCGGGCGTCCTCTTACCTGTGAGCCTCATCATTCCCTCATCTATCATCCTCTTGATGATCCCAGCGTTAACCTTCCCCTTGGATCTGCGCCATCTTTTCGATCTCACCTGCACCACGAGGCTCTTGGGCTCGGCGATCGCCTCATAGTTGAAGGTGTTCCCTAAAACCAGTCCTGCTGTCACAGAAACGGTCTTTTTCAAAAACTTCCGACGGTCAAGCTTCTCCATCTCTTCCTCCTTCGATCATCTCCATCGTTATCCGTCTGTGCTTCACGCCAAGGAGAGAGAGTCCCACGAACCTCATTGTATCACAGGAGGCGAAGAAGTTGCAAATGACTACAGATGACCATAAGTATAGATGCTGCGAAAGACCAAAAGGTCAGATCGGATGGGTGACCTCTCAGCCGGAAACAATTTACCTGCCATTATGGCCGTCATCCCTTCAAACATGTCAATATGACATGTTATCCGCCGCTGAAAAGGTGTAAAACGTATTGCTGGAGCGTAAGGCGCGGGATACGGAACTTGGCATGCTATTTGCTTAAAGCCAGAATGTAGCATATTTTCAGCTATCAGCGATTCGGTAACGGTAGAACCCTTTCCGGCTGAGCGCTGATAGCTGACGGCTGATTGCTATAAAAGCGGAAGGTGATGCAGATGAGATTTGATAGATTCACGATAAAGGCTCAGGATGCCATTCAGTCGGCCCAGGAGATAGCACAGAGATACAACCATCAGGAGATAACCAACGAACACCTGCTCATGGCCCTTTTGGAGCAGGAGGAAGGGGTTGTACCTCCGATAATCCAGAAGCTCGGGGCGAACCTGGAGCTGATAAAACACCAGCTTCGACAACATCTGGAACGAATGCCAAAGGTCCAGGGGGCGGGTCTGGAGATATACATCTCTCCGAGCCTGAGGAAGGCGCTGGATGTGGCGTGGCAGGAGGCTCAGAGGCTTAAAGACGAATACTTAAGCACCGAGCACCTGCTCGTGGCCATCTCTGAGGACACATCCACTCCCGCGGGCCAGATCCTCAGAAATCACGGCGTGACGAAGGATAACATCTACAGGGCTCTCTCAGAGATCAGAGGATCGCAGAGGGTAACCGATCCGAATCCTGAGGATAAATATCAGTCCTTGCAGAGGTTCGGGAGGGATCTGACCGAAGAGGCCCGTAAGGGGAAGCTCGATCCGGTTATCGGAAGGGATGAGGAGATAAGGCGTGTGATGCAGATACTCTCACGAAGGACCAAGAACAACCCCGTGCTGGTCGGCGAGCCGGGGGTCGGCAAGACCGCCATCGTCGAGGGATTGGCCCAGAGGATAGTCGCAGGCGATGTGCCCGAAAGCCTTAAGGACAAAAGGTTGGTAGCCCTGGATATGGGAGCTCTGGTGGCGGGGACGAAGTACAGGGGCGAGTTCGAGGACAGGCTTAAGGCCGTGTTGAGGGAGATCCAGGAGGCCGAGGGAACGGTCATACTCTTCATAGATGAGCTGCATACCATAGTCGGAGCCGGAGCGGCTGAAGGGGCCATCGACGCCTCTAACATGCTCAAACCGGCCCTGGCGAGAGGAGAGCTCAGGTGCATCGGCGCTACCACCCTGGACGAGTATCGAAAACATATAGAGAAAGACCCGGCTCTTGAGAGAAGGTTCCAACCGGTATATGTGGATGAGCCGTCCGTTGAAGAGACGATCAGCATACTGCGCGGGCTGAAGGAAAGATACGAGGTGCATCACGGCGTCAGAATCCAGGACTCCGCCCTCATAGCGGCGGCTGTGCTCTCCCACAGGTACATTACGGACAGGTTCCTCCCCGATAAGGCCGTAGACCTGATCGATGAGGCCGCAGCCAGGCTCAGGATGGAGATAGATAGCGTGCCGACGGAGATAGATGAGATCGATCGCAAGATCATGCAGCTTGAGATAGAGCGCCAGGCGCTCAGCAGGGAAAAGGACCCGG
>CAZHVH010000226.1:0-5831 GCA_964535855.1 uncultured bacterium | reverse complement strand
TCGGACTGGTGATAGGCATATGATCTCCTCCTTCGTTGTAGGATCTATAATATTCGCTCTTATTTCCCCTGAGTGTAGCGGTTATCCATTAGGAGACAGGAGGCAGGAAACAGGAGACAGGAATATAGATTTTCCCCTGCCTCCTGCTTCCTGTTTCCTGTCTCCTTCTAACTCTGAGAAATAAGCTCTTCTGATCTCTCAGATCTCTGCTACACTTAACGATAATATGAGCGATAATATTTTAGAATCTAAAATTTAGATTGTCAAATATAACTCCTCCCGTTTTCGGGGCCTCAGATCGATCTCTTGATAAAATCATCGAACAGATGAGGTGTTGACTTTCGCTCCCTTTGTAACGTAGAATGATGATTGGAAGAGCGGACTGCATGGGTGTGCATGAAAAGTCTCAGGAGGAGATAAAAAACCTGGAGTTTATCCACGAGGTGAACTGTGTTTCGTTACTACGTCGGTATGGCCCATGAGGGACTGGCGTGGGTCTTGGGTGAGAGGTTTAAGGACATGTACCTCTCACCTGAGGTGGCGGCGAGATGCTATTCGGAGGGGGTGAAGGTGGCGAGGGAGAGATACGGCGACTTCGTTCACATGCCCTCTCCCATGACGCCGCCGATTTCCTACATCCACCTGACCGCCTTGGGGGCCGTTCTCCAGTTCCCTCAGGAGGACGGGGAGCCAAACGTCAGACCCGCCAGGTTTTCATCCTTGGACGAGGCGATAGAGGCGGTCGAACGTCCGGTGAACTTCGCCGATTGCGAATGGGTTAAGGATAGACTTGAATTTGCAAGGAGGATGGAGGGAATCTTAGGTTGTCGTGTTCGAGCTCACCTTGGCGTTGAAGGGCCGATAACCACCGCTGTTCTGCTTTACGGGATGGAGCTTTACGCCAAGCTTATCGAGGAGCCGGAGAAATGCAAACGACTGCTTAAGGCGATCACGGACTCCATCATAGGCTTCATCAAGTTCACGCGTCGGCTTGAGGGATTACCTGAACGAAGCTCATCCCATGGGATCTGCGATGACCTCTCAAGCCTTATCGGGCCGAGGCTTTGGGGGGAATTCGTCCTGCCTTTTTGGGATCGGATATACGACGCGTTCGGCGCCCAGAGGCGGTATCTACATTGCGAAAACCTGTCGGAAGATCACCTGCCGCTTCTCAATACGATCGGGCTTTCCGAGTTTGACCCGTCTCACGCTCCGAAACTTCACCCTTCGATGCTCAAAAGGCATCTCAAGATGCCGTGGAGATGGCGCGTTCAACACGTCCACCTGAACGAGGGGTTTGATAGGGTGAGAAAGGTGATGGAGGAGGCGGTCGAGAACGGAGCTTCCGTGCTCTCCCTTTACATCGCGGACGGGATCTCGCCTGAGCACGTCCGGTTTTTCGTCCGTACGGCGGAGGAGCTTGGAGGAAAGGCGATTTAACCGCTTCGGACGTTAAACGCTGACTTATCCCCTGTTTGGTACGCTCGATCTTGACGTCCTTAATCCATGGGTGGTATAATCGGTATCATCATAATACTAGACCGCTTATGAATTGATCCGGAGGATTCGAGTATGACGAAGCTGGATGAGCTTTGCATAAACACGCTCAGGTTTCTGTCCGTTGACGCTGTGGAGAAGGCTAAATCGGGGCATCCTGGCGCACCTATGGGGGCGGCGCCGACTGCATATGTGATATGGACCAGGTTCCTAAGACATAACCCGCTTAATCCTCTCTGGCCCGACAGGGATAGGTTCATTCTCTCCATGGGACATGCCTCCATGTTGCTTTACAGCCTCCTTCATCTGACGGGCTACGATATGTCGATTGAGGAACTCAGGAGCTTTAGACAGTGGGGAAGCCATACGCCCGGCCATCCGGAATATGACCCACATCGCGGTGTGGAGACAACGACCGGCCCGCTGGGACAGGGTTTCGGAAACGCCGTGGGGATGGCTATAGCGGAGGCCTTCTTGGCGGCCAGATATAACCGGCCCGGTCATAAGATCGTGGATCACTACACCTACGTGATGGCGAGCGATGGAGATCTGATGGAGGGCGTCTCCGCTGAGGCGGCTTCACTGGCCGGACATCTCGGCCTTGGAAAGCTGATAGTGCTCTATGACAGCAATCGGATCACCATCGAAGGATCGACCGATATGGCGTTCTCCGAGGATGTGGCCAAGAGGTTTGAGGCCTATGGTTGGCAGGTGCTGAGGGTGAAGGACGGTAACGATGTGGATGATATCGCCGGAGCCATCCAGATTGCCAGGGAAGATCTGAGCCGACCATCGCTTATCATCGTCCCAACCCACATCGGCTACGGCAGCCCAAAACAGGACTCCGCAGCAGCCCACGGTGCCCCTCTCGGCCCAGAGGCGGTCGAGGCCGCTAAGAGAAACCTGGGATGGCCCCTTGAGCCGAGCTTCTACATACCCGATGAGGCCTTGAAGCGGTTCCGACAGGCTGTAACCGAAGGGGAGAGAACGGAATCGGATTGGAGGGAGAGGTTTGAGGCTTGGCGGCGTGAGTATCCGGATCTGGCGAAAGAGTGGGAGATAGGCCAGGATTGGGAGCCGCCAGAGGGATGGGAGGAGAAGGTGCCGACGTTTCCGACTGAGAGAGAGATTGCCACGCGTAACGCCTCCGGCGAGGTCCTTAACGCCATAGCTTCTCATATACCGTACCTCATCGGCGGTTCAGCCGATCTGGCGCCCTCGACGAAAACCTATCTGAAGGGATTTCCCGACTTTCAAAAGGGAAACTACGAAGGACGTAACTTCCATTTCGGCGTTCGGGAACACGCCATGGGCGCCATCTTGAACGGGATGATGTTGCATAGAGGGGTCCTAGCTTATGGAGGAACCTTCCTGGTCTTCAGCGATTACATGCGGCCGCCGATTCGGCTGGCGGCGATGATGGGTATACCGGTTAGATACATCTTCACACATGATAGCATCGGCGTGGGCGAGGATGGTCCGACACATCAGCCGGTCGAACAGCTTCCCGCTCTGAGGGCGATACCCAATCTGGCCGTGATCCGACCGGCCGACGCCAACGAGACGGCACAGGCGTGGATTGCGGCCTTAAAACGAAAGGACGGCCCGACGGCATTGATACTGACGAGACAGAGCCTACCGGTGCTCGATCCCGATCGTTATCCGATCCGCGAAGGGGTTAAGAGAGGGGCCTACGTGCTTTCCGAATCATCTGGCGGCAAACCCGATCTGATACTTATCGGAACTGGCTCTGAAGTCCATCTGGCCCTGAAGGCTCAGGAGAGGCTCGCCTCTGAGGGCATCAAAGCCAGAGTCGTCAGCATGCCGAGCTGGGAGCTTTTTGAGATGCAGGAGCCGGAGTACCGGAGACATGTGTTGCCCCCCGATGTGCCGCGACTCGCTATCGAAGCGGCGGTTCCATTGGGATGGCATAGATGGATAGGCGACAGGGGCGATGTTATAGGGCTAAACCGATTCGGCGTCTCCGCTCCAGGGAAGGTGGCGTTGGAGAAGTTGGGCTTCAATGTGGATAACGTCCTGGCACATGCCAGGAAGTTGGTAAGATAAAGGATGTGAGGGGATGTTAGCTAAAAGGATAATACCCTGCCTTGATGTAGATGCCGGCAGGGTGGTTAAAGGGGTTAATTTCGTAGGGTTACGCGACGCCGGCGATCCCGTCGAGATAGCCGCCCTCTACGATGAACAGGGGGCGGACGAACTCGTATTCCTCGACATCACCGCCTCGCATGAGGGCAGGGATATTATGATTGACGTGGTCAGGCGAACAGCCGAGCAGGTCTTCATGCCTTTGACGGTGGGAGGTGGAATACGCACTGCCGAGCATATAAGGAACCTGCTGAAGGCCGGCGCCGATAAGGTCTCCATAAATACCGCTGCCGTTCAGAATCCCGATCTCGTCCGCCAAGGAGCCGAAAGGTTTGGAAGTCAGTGCATCGTGGTGGCGATCGATGCCAAATTGAGGGATGACGGGAGAGGATGGGAGGTCTACACACACGGTGGAAGACGCCCTACCGGGCTGGATGCTGTCGAATGGGCACAGAGGGTTGAGGAGCTGGGCGCGGGCGAGATACTGCTGACCAGTATGGACTACGACGGGACGAAGGCGGGGTATGATATCCCGCTGACCAAGGCGGTTTCCGAAGCGGTGAAAATCCCGGTAATAGCCTCCGGCGGGGCGGGCAATCCGGACCATATCTACAGAGCGCTGACGGAGGGGAAGGCCGACGCGGCCTTAGCGGCATCCATCTTTCACTACAGGGAATATACGGTGGTCGAGGTTAAAAGGTATCTGCGCCAAAAAGGCGTCCCCGTTAGACTGGATGAGGAGATGAGGGAATGAAAAGGGCGGCCCTTTTATTATGTCTCTGCCTCCTGGCGATATCGGCCGGTTGCGCCGGATCGAGGATCGAGCCGAAGAGGATAAACTTCGGCCTTTCCTCTTTCTTCCAACCCGAGAAGGTGAATCGGATCGCCATCATGCCGATCAAATCCGATAGGGCCGCTGCCAAGGTGGCGGATAGGATCAGAGACGAGCTGACCGTTCAGATACTGAAACTCGATAGATTCGAGGTGGTCGATAGATACAAGGTGGATCAGCTGCTCGAGGAGGAAAGGGTTGAATCGACGGAATTAACCGATGATCTAGCCAAGAAGCTGGGCTCTAAGCTGAAGGCCGACGCCGTCATAGTCGGCGAGATAACGGATTACCGTCCCGCCACCACGAACCCTATCCCCCTTCCACTCCTTAAAGATCTGCTCTCACATCCCCCAGCCATAGGCATATATCTGAGGATGGTATCGGTGGAAGGCGGCATGACCATCTGGAGTCTCAGCGATCGGTTCGACGGCGGCGATAAATCGCTTCAGGCCCTCGCTGGAAGCGACGGGGAGAAACTCAGGGATCTAAGCTTCCTTATAACCTTTGCCTGCTCTCAGATAGCAGGGACCATGAACTTCTGAGGTGCATGGATGGATGAAAGGGCTTTAAAATTACACATGGACGCCTTGGTCTGCGACTGTCATTCCGATTCCATGCTCAGAGCGCTTAAGGGTGAAAATCTGAACCTGAGATCGAATCAAGGGCATCTGGATTTCCCGAGGATGCGTGAGGGAGGGGTTGATCTTGAGGTTTTCGCGTGCTGGGTTGATCCGAAGATACCGCGCGGCGAGTATATAAAGAGAGCTTTGAGCATAATGGATGCCTTTTTCAGGCAGATCGAGGCCTCATCCGGGGAGGTGATTCACGCTCGCACGGCGGATGAGATCATCGGGGCGAAATCACAGGGCAAACTGGCCGCTGTGCTCGCCGTTGAGGGCGGCCACGCCATAGATAACAGCATCGAGGTACTAAGGATATATCACAAGCTGGGCGTCAGGATCATGACTTTAACCTGGAACAACAGTAACGACTGGGCCGATTCCGCCGTCAATCCTAAACCGGAGGGTGGATTGACCGATTTCGGGAGAGAGGTCGTCAGGGAGATGAACCGGATCGGAATGATTGTGGATATCTCACATGTCTCGGATAAGACCTTCTGGGATGCCCTTGAGACAAGCGACGATCCGATAATCGCCTCTCACTCTTCGGCGAGGGCCCTCTGCGATCATCCGCGGAACATGACGGACGAGATGATAAGAGCTCTCGCCCGGAAGGGCGGGGTGGTTTTTGTCAACTTCTATCCGAGATATCTGACGAAACACACAGGGGGGACCGATCCTCCGCGAGTGACTGTCGAGAGAATCGTTGAGCATATCCAGTATATGGTCGATCTGGTAGGCGCCGATTACGTCGGACTCGGTTCGGATTTCGACGG
>CAZHVH010000225.1:0-5832 GCA_964535855.1 uncultured bacterium | reverse complement strand
TTTATCTTGATGAGACATGATCTATTCGACTTCGACCAAATACGCCGTGATGGCGCTTATAGAACTAGCAGCTCGAGGGGATAACCGGCCGGTGCAGATCAAGGAGATATCCGAGTCGACCGGAATACCCCGTTATTTCCTGGCCAAGCTCGTCCAGACGCTGGTGAAAGCTGATATCCTGAGCTCCGCGAAGGGCAAGGGCGGCGGCCTACGTTTCGCACGCCCGCCATCTCAGATCTCCTTGGCCGAGGTGGTGAGGGCCATCGACGGAGAGGGCGCCCTTCAAAACTGCATATTCGGTCTCGAAAGATGTGATGGGACCAGAAACTGTCCTCTACATCCGATCTGGGGGCCGATCAGGAATCAGATCATAAGGTTTCTCCATAACACCACAGTCGCCGATCTGGCGATCAAAATGAGGTTGAGGGATGAGGAAGCTGAAGGAGAGGTTGATCGAGAGGATGAAAGAGCGCTTCGGCGATGATGAAAGGAGGATCAAACATGCTCTTCGGGTATGTGAGTACGCCGAACGGATACTAAGGTATGAGAAAGAGGCACAGAAGGATGTGGTGATCGCCGCTGCAATCCTGCACGACATCGGCATACATGAGGCTGAGAGAGGATGGATGATAAAATTAGCTTATGAGGAGGTTCCGTCATGAAGCGATGTCCAGGTCACATGAAGTCCATATCCTTCGAGACTTATGAGGTTAAATGCCCTGAATGTGGCAGAGTGCTAGAGTTTTTCAGCGATGAGCCTAAATTAAGGTGTAGGTGTGGCGCCGTCGTCTATAGGGAAACACGGCCAACGTGCGCCGAATGGTGCCCCTTTGCCGCGGAGTGCCTTGCCGGGGTGTTGTCACCGGAACAGATCGAGGAGTTAAAACGCAGAGGAGAGCTGAAGAGAGGAGGAGAAAATACGGAGTTCTTCGAGAGAATCAAAAGGTTATGTCAGAATAGATCGTTGATGTTCAAACAGAAGATCTGAAAACCCCCTCCCTTCTATGGCCTTGTTGCGATCCAGCGTGGATCGAGAATACCGATAACTTCTCCCAGACATCTATCAACCTATGATAATTAGCCAAGGCCCGTTCGCTCATAAGCGGCGATAACACCCCCTCAGTGGTCTGAAGCACCATTCTATGTTTCCCGCCCTCAAAGGCTGCCCTGACGGCCCTCTCCACCGTATCCTCATCGGCGTACTCCAGTATCCTCACCTCGATGTTCCCTCCGAGCGTCATCCTGCCGGCGGCGAACTTCTTGGCCTCGGAGAAGGTGATATCTCCGTCAGGAGGAGGCTCCACAGGCTCGAAATAATCCGCTCCCCTCTCAACCACCAGTTCGATGATCGAACGGACGTTGCCGTGACAGTGCACGTGTGCCAGCGCACCGGATCGGTGAACTCGCTCGATGATCTCCCTCTCCTGATTCTGAACCAGCTCCTCATACAATCTCGGCGAACCCATAGGCGGGGTCACCCACTCGGAACCTCCCATCCACACCACGTCTATACCGGGCCTTGAGAGCAGCACATCGAGCACATCCATTATACGTCTCTTGCACTCCTCGGTCAACTCCTTTATCAGATTCAGTTCGGTGGCGCAAAGCTCTAGGAAACGTTCATATCTCATCATCCCCGCCACACATACAAACGGCGATGAGATATGGGCATAGATTACCCTTCTCCCATCCGGATCCGGGGGAAGCGTCTCAGGATCAAGCGGCTTTAACCTTTCGGGAAGCTCCCACGGTATGGATCTTATTTTCTCTATATCCTCCATCTCCTCAACGGGATATTTGATCGTCCAGGTCGTGTTGCCGCTTATCTTATTCCGCGAGGTAACCGCCTTCAGCCTGCCCTTTGGGGTGTCGATCTCGCTGACGAGGGTCAGCCCGTTCTCATCCTCCCTACGCTCCACAACTCGTATCCTCTGAGGAGGCGTTACGAGGTACCTGTTGATATATGAGGGAATGGAATGGATGAATATGGTTTGATCGAATATCCTTTCGGCTATCTCCCTTCTTGCGGGATCTTTAAGGGAGGCGACCTGTTCTCGATTTGAAAAGTTAAATCCCAGAAGGTGGATTGGCACCCTATCCACCTTCTCACCGCGGAGTGCCGCGAGAAAACGTTCTCTTGGACTCATAATCTCACCCTCACCTGCTTTGATCGTATGATACGACAATCCGATCTGCCAGTCAAGATATCCGGAGCTCTTCAATGATTTCCGCTGGAATGGAGGATGATCTGTTACCGCACCTTTTAGGACGCGCTATGAGCGCAAGTTAGAGCCTGGTGCTATGGGGACATGCTGAAGCGTTGAAAGGCCCTCTTTATTCAGATAAGCTTGACTTTAAGGCCACTAAGCCTGTATTCTATTGGAAACTGAGCTTCGGCGGTGTCGCTTTGAAGAGATTAGCCGTTATAGATAACGAGAAATGCATCGGATGTCAGAGCTGTATGTTCGCCTGCGCCCGAAGAACAGGGCAGGGCGGATTAGCCGATAGCAGAATCGGCGTGAGGTCCGCCGGAGGTATTGAGAGGGGATTCGTGGTGATTGTGTGTAGGGCGTGCAGGATTCCCTCGTGCGCTTCCGTTTGTCCCACCGGAGCGCTCACACCGAGAGAGGACGGCGGCGTCGATTTCAAATCGGAAAAGTGTATTGGGTGTGAGCTTTGCGTTCAGGCCTGTCCGATCGGGGCGGTATTCTGGAACGACGAGATCAAGAAACCCATGATCTGCATCAGATGCGGTATATGTGCGCAGCATTGTCCCTATGGCGTGCTCGCGCTTGAAGAGAGTCCGGAGGTGTGATATGACATCGGGAGATACGCTATCGAGGATCCTTTACATAGACCTGAGCAAGCGCCGATTTTGGGTCGAGGACAGGCCGGAGCTTTTCGACGAATGGCTCGGCGGAACAGGTGCGGGGATAAAACTGCTTGAGGAGGAATGCCCTCAGGGTACCGATCCGTTAGGTCCTGAAAATCCGATCATCCTTACCGTTGGACCGATCACCGCTCTCTTTCCGATGGGGTCCAAGACGGTCGCCACCTTTAAATCGCCCCACACCGGAAACCTCGGCGAAAGCCACTCCGGAGGGCGAAGCGCTGTATCGATAAGGCTCGCCGGATACGGCGGAATCGTCATACGTGGGAGAAGCGAAACTCCCGTCTATGTGGCCATACATGAGGATGACGTTCACTTCAGGGACGCCTCGGCGCTATGGGGGATGCGAAGTTGCTTCACGGTCGGGAGGATTATCCGCGAACGTGAACCGGGCGCCGGGACGAGAAGCATAATGAGAATAGGACGAGCGGGCGAGAGAATGGTCTCCTACGCCTGCGTTACGATGGAGACCTACAGGCACTTCGGGAGACTAGGGCTGGGAGCCGTCTTCGGAAGCAAAAGGCTTAAAGCGCTCGTCATCTCGGGCAGACATTCCATACCGGTCGCTGACAGAAAGGGATATCGCAGGGTATATGAGGAGATCTTCAAGACGACCATGGAATCGGAGGCGATGAAAAAGTATCACGAGCTCGGGACATCCGAAAACGTCCTGCCTCTTAACGCACTGGGAGCTCTCCCCACCATGAACCTCCAACACACCAGGTTTGAGGGGTCGGAGAACATCTCCGGCGAAAACCTCGCCCGGAATTTCCTGGGGAGACGGGTGGCATGTAGCCACTGTCCCATAGGGTGCATACATCTCGCCGCCCTGAGGCAACCGTATGAGGATGAGCCGTACTTCTATAAGACGTCGATGATATCCTACGACTATGAGCCGATCTACTCGCTCGGATCGATGCTGGGCATATCGGATGTGACAGGGCTGCTGAACCTGATGGACACGGTTGAGGCATACGCTCTGGATGCCATGAGCACGGGAGTGGTATTGGCCTGGGCAACTGAGGCGATGTCGAACGGGATCATACCGGAGTCGGAGACGAAGGGCGTGAGGCTGAAATGGGGGGATTGGCGGAGCTACATACAGGCCGTTACGAACATCATCGAAGGGTCTACCGATTTCTACAAAGCGCTGGCCGGCGGCGTGGAACGAGCTATCGAGGTCTACGGCGGCGAGGAGTACGCCCTCTCATGGGGCGGCAACGAGATGCCCGGATATCATACCGGACCGGCGGCGCATATAGGGTTTCTCACCGGTGCAAGGCACAGCCATTTAGATAGCGCGGGATATTCACTCGATCAAAAGGTCCTGCCCGGCAGAAAGGAGATCTCGCCCGAAGAGGTCGCAGAGATGCTTCTGAGGGAGGAGAGGTGGCGGCAGATATTATCCAGCCTGGTGGTCTGCTTCTTCGCCCGTGGGATCTATACGCCCGAGACGGTGCTCAAAGCGCTGGAGATCACAGGGATGCCGTTTGGCTCCGAGGAGGAGCTGAGAGAGCTGGGCGCCAGGATATTATCGGAGAAATACAGATTCAAACTCCGCGAGGGATTCGACATAACCAAAGCCAGGGTGCCGCGTCGCATAACTCAGATCCCAACGCCTTTGGGTCAGGTATCGGAGGAGTTCGTCCGCAGGGCGGCCGAGCATTACGTGAAGCTTGTTACGGGGTAGAGGGGGAAAGACCGTATAGCTCCATGGGGTTATCCCGCAGCATCATCCGTGCCAGATCCAGGGCTGTCTCTTTGCTCAGGAAATCCTTCTTAACCTTCTCCGCCAGCACATCCGCCAGGCAGGATCTCGCCATGACCAGATGTCCGTAGACGAACTCGGGGTAGCCGACGTCGGAGCCGAAGCCTAGAATGCGTTCGGCGGGCACTAGGTCGATCCATTCGCCCAGTATCTGACGGCTGCCTGCCATGGTGATCACGTACATCCAGCACATGTTGAGCCAGACGTTCGGGTAATGTTTCCCCAACATCCCTATCTCACGGCTGTAAGGATACCCGGCGTGGAAGAGGTCGAATCGCGTTTTGCGATGTGAACGGATCAGCGGTATCAGAAGAAGCGGGTTGGAATCGGGTATGTTGCCCCAGTTCGTCTGAACGCCGGTGTGGATCTGGAAGACCATCCCCATCTCCCCTGCCATTCCGGCCAGGAAGAAGATGATATGGTCTTGAAACTCCTTAACCTCGCTTGGGGTCAGCTCCTCGCCCGATAGGGCCTTTGAGAAGATCCTCTCCGCCTTCTCCTCAGGCACGTCCTGTGAGTGCAGCGTGCGACCATAGGCGTGAGCGAGCTTGATCCCAACGGCGCCTCGACTTCGATACTCCTCCATGAGATCGGCCAAACCCCGTTTGAGAGATTTCAGATCGCCGAAATGTCGGTTCAGGTGCCGCTCCAGAGATTGGCGAGGCGAGGGACGATAAAGCTCCAGGGCGGGCTCCATACGTAGGACGGCGGTGAAGTACTCCGGCTCCCAATCCTCAAACCATGGTATGTTGCGCACCTGTGTCTCCAGATTGCACAGCTCACGGGTGACGTAATCATACCAGTTCGGGTCGGAGGTTTTGCGTTTGATCTGCTCGTTTACCTCGCGCCAGTTATCGTCGTTGAGCTCGTCATCTTTCAGCCCGAAGAGTCCCTGATATACGACTATATTATGCCGCCAGTATGAGACGTTACGCGATCGCAGGAGGACACCCTTCAGGATCTCCCATTTCTCCTCGTCGGATGTAGCCTCGGCATAAAGCTGAGCGGAGCTTTTACCCGTCACGCTCTGTATATCCCTCTCGAAATAGGCCATCATGTTGAATAGGTTCTTCTCCCCCGACCTGTAGTAATCCCGTCTCAATTGAGTGTGAGAGTGGCAGTCCACGGTTCGAATGGACTCCATCTCATGCAGGATCTCCTCTCTCAAATCCTC
>CAZHVH010000224.1:0-5848 GCA_964535855.1 uncultured bacterium | reverse complement strand
ATTATCTGAGCAAAGGGAGAGCCGCATACTGGGATGGGAGGAACGAGAAAGGGGAAAAGGTGGCTTCAGGGATCTACTTCTACCTGATGGAAGCAGGGAGGTTCAAGGGACAGAGGAAGATGGTTTTGATGAGATAAGTTAATCCGCAAACTCCGCTATCTCTTCAAGCGTCATTTTGTTAAAGTCAGGAAGCTTTTGCTAGGATGGTTCATTTCTCTGGGGAGTTAGGGTAACACTTTTGAGGTTCTTAATCACAATACGACCCTCCCGATTTCGAAGCGATCAACAATCAGTTTTCAGCAGTCAGCTTTTTCGTAATTAGCTGATAGCTAAAAAGCCTTGCACTACGTGAGCTATACACTCGCCTTTCAGAAGTGTTACCATAACTGTGAACCATCTCTGTATTACTAAAAGCCAGATGAAATTCATCGCCTTCTGTGTTACCATCCTGCCGTTTTGAGGGTTTAATACATCGAAAAGCAAACGGGGAGTATCTCATGGAACGTCCACTGGAGGAGATGACGGACGAAGAGCTGATGCTCGAATGTCAAAAGGACAACCTGGAGGCCTTCAACCTCCTCTTCAGGAGGTATGAGAGGCGTATCTACAACTTCTCCCTACGGCTTGTGGGCGACAGGCTCTCCGCCGAGGAGATAACCCTGGACGCCTTTATGAGAGCTTACAGGGCGAGGAGACGCTACCAACCGACGGCAAGGTTCTCCACGTGGATCTATTCGATAGCGAAAAACCTGTGCAGGGATTTCTCCAAAGCCAAATCTAAAGATGAGATGATCTCCCAGACCGCTCAGGAACTGGCTCTTGCCGCCAGATCCCCGGCCGATCCCGAGGAAATAACGCTGAAAGGAGAGCTTAAGATGAAGGTGATGGAGGCCATTAACTCGTTACCCCCAAGACAGAGGGAGGTCATCATCATGAGCTATTACGAAGGTCAGACGTATTCCGAAATCGCCTCCATCCTAAGATGCTCTCTCGGATCGGTGAAGATGGCCGCACATCGAGCATACTTTAAATTGAGGGAGTTGCTTTGGGAATACGTGATGGGAGGGGTTGAAGTATGAACTGCAGGAAGATCAGAAAGAGATTGACAGCCTATATCTCTAATGAGTTAAGCGAAGATGAACGTCGGAAGATTGAGATACACCTCCAAACCTGTCCTTCATGCCGAAATGAGCTCATCTTCCTTCGCACCACAAGGGAGATACTTGGTGCATGGGACGAGGTTGACCCACCTGAGGAGTTGTTCGATAGGTTTAAAGCGAGATTGGCTGAGGAGATACGAAGGGGAGAGTCAAAATCGTTTCCCACCTTCAGATGGCCGTCCTCAAAATGGCTCTACGCCTCGATTGCGGCGGTTTGTTTTATAGCCTCCCTCACCCTCGGTCTCTATATCCTTCTTTCACGTGAGGAGGGCATATCGTCTGGAACTGTCCGCGATTACAGCTCGTATGGACAGGGCGACATCTGGGTCAGCTTCTATATCTCCGAGCACGAGAAGACCTTGAAACAGGTCTCCCTTCAAAAAGCCGTCTCCTCACGGGGAGCTTCCATCCGCATACCCTTGAGGAGGGAGAACATCCTGTATTATGACGAGATCTCAGGGGAAAGCGAGGAGCTTAAAGGACGATCCGGCCTGATATTGAAATCCGGAAGCGGCTGGAAGGGAGAAACTGAGGGGGAATCACATAAGGAGTTCCTCGGCGACGAGACACTGACGCTTGAGGAGGCCAGGAGATCCGTCTCCTTCGATATCGTCGCACCCTCCATTATAGGAGGCGAGTATCGTCTCAGGATGATCAGAAAAGCCAAGGATAGGGAATGCGTCCAGCTGGTATACTCAAACGGTCTGAGCGTCGTCTCGCTTTTCGAGCAACCTATGGGGGCAAGGGAGAAGCTCGGCAGGAAGGATTTCAGAGAATACATACTTCGACTTGCGAAGAACAAAGGTCGGATGGCGGTTCTGGGATGGGTCACAGGACATCTTTCCTTCAATCTCATCGGTGAGATGCCGCTTTCCGAGCTGATGAGGATGGCGGAGGAGATCCAGGAACGCCGTTTAACGGACAAGGCGAGAAGGTATTACCAGAGACTCTACGGAGGTGATGAGGATGAAAAGACGCGTGGGGATGATCTCAATTTTGATGCTGACCGCTCTCATGCTGAGCGTGGCGACGGCTCAAGCTGAGGGGAGATCCACCTTCACGAAACTTCTCTTCCTCGACCATTTCGATAAAGGGGTGTTGGACTCTGGCTGGAGATGGGTCGACCCATGGGATGACTCCACATTGAGCTTCCCGAGATACAGTTGGCTTGAGATAGTGGCGACTTCAGGGAACGATCTGCAACCCAAGGCTAACCTGAACGCCCCTCGCCTGATACGTCCCATAAGCGGGGATTTCGCAATAGAGACGAGAATATCACCCTCGCGTGATGGAAGCTTCCCCTCGGGAGGGCTTCTGATCTGGAAGGACGAGGAGAACTTTATCAGATTCGAGAGAGGAACATGGGGGTTCGATACGATACTCCTCCAGAAAAGAGAGGCAGGGCTGTTTCAGCATGTAGGAGATTGGTTTTTCAGGGGCAACCCGATATATTTGCGCATGGAAAGGGTGGGGAGCGATTTTAAAGCTCTTTTCAGCGAAGATGGAAGGAGATGGAATGAGGCTGCTAAATTTAAGTTTAACCTGAGCGATCCCCTGTATGTCGGGCTTCATGCCATCTGTTTCGCCGCTGATTTCCCTCCCACGGCGACCGATTTCGACTACTTTAAGATTCTATCCACAGGCAATAACAAGCCTTACAGGATAAAAGGTGGAAACAAGCTGAATCGTGATGAGCTTTTAGCTTTGCAAAAGCTGGAGGAGAGAAAGCTGATCGAGAGGGCCAACCACGTGCTCTCAAAGACCGCCTCCGAGAGAGAGGCTCTTGCAGGGGTAGCCGTCATCACCGACCCGAAAACGGGCGTGAGGTTCAAAAAGAAGCTGGTCGACGAGAGACTGGATGTCATCTCCAACCCATATGGAGTTAGAATCTCCCCCGATGGTAGGTTCCTGTATGACGCGACGGAGTATTGGGTTGTGCCGCTTGAGGAAGGTGAGCCCTTTAAGCTCCTTTCGGGGTTTCGGTGGGATATCCTCGGCAGATGGTCGCCCGATATGAAGATGTTCGCTTTCTTCTGCCTCGCCCGAAACAGCCTCTGGGTTGTCCGTCTCTCGCCCCAAACGTCAAAACCATTGGGTCCGCCGAAGGAGATAGTCAAGGATGTATTCAAGGAGGAGAAAATGAGAAACCGTTCATCCCCGAGCTGGTCTCCGGATTCGAAATGGATAGCTTTCTCATCCGACAAAGCCGGAAACCCCGATATCTGGATAGTTTCACCTGACGGAGAGAAACTCACCCGCCTGACCGATGATCCACTAGGCGAGTTTTCGCCATGGTGGTCTCCCGATGGGAAGAGCATCATCTATTCGAAAAGACGTCCCATCTCAGGTGAAATACGACCTATCTACGATATCTGGATCATCCCTTCCGAAGGTGGGAAAGCCGAGAAGCTGATAGAAAACGCCTACAGCGCCGGTTATTCACCGGACGGCGAATGGATCGGCTTCACAAAGAGGAGGTGGAGTGAGAAGGGATGGATAAGGGACGTGGTGCTTTTCAGATTATCGGATAGACGTAAATTCGAGGTGACCGTACCTGATGAGGTGTGGGACGAGGCGTTTTGGTCCCCTGACGGGGAGCAGGTTTTGTTCTTCAAAAGCGGTTACGATTGGAGATCGAGCCTGAGAGTGGTGAACACCTACGGAGGTCCTTGGATTGAGCTTGGTAGAGAATGTAAGCTGGTGGCGTGGGATCAGGTTTGGACGCCTGACGGGGAGAAGATCATCACCATGAGCGATACCGATTTCTGGTGGATAATCCCCACGAAAGGGGGAGTTCCCATAAAGTTCCAGCTCAGACCCGAACCGAGATCCGTCGGATTTGTTCTTCCCTCTTTCTCACCCGACCTCACGAGATCAGCCTATGTCTCGGAGGATGGTAACCTCTGGGTACTTCCCATATCGGTTGATAAGGCAAAAGCTGTCGGGAAACCGGTCAAAGTGGGTGAGGGGTTCGAAGCAGGTAAACCTTTCTTCGTCAGTTGGTCACCGGATTCCAAACGGATAGCTTTCCCATCCAGAAGGGGAGGGAGCAGGGATATCTGGATCGCCTCCGTGAAGGGAGGAAAACCTAGACAGTTGACGAGCCAACCCGGCGACGAGCCCGAACCTGAGTGGAGCGTCTCATGGTCCCCCGATAGCAGATGGATAGCCTACTCGAATAAGGAGGGGATATGGGTCATTCCCTCTTCAGGGGGAGAACCGAGGCGGCTCGTTGGATCTGAGAAGGTTTTAAATCCTGCATGGTCTCCCGATGGGGAGGAGATAGCCTTCATAGGGAAATCGCACATCTCGACGGTTAACCCTCAAACGGGTGAGATCAAACAGATCCTCGACCTCAAAGCGCATAACCTCGACGGGGAGGATGCGTGGAATCTGGTGTGGTCTCCTGACGGCGAAAAACTCGGTTTTATAGGTTTCAAGGACCCCAGATATCGTATCTGGATCATCTCCATATCCACGGGATACCTTACGGAGCTGGCGGGGGATGATCCTGGAGACAAGTATTTCTTCACGTGGTCGCCCGATGGGAGGAAGGTCTCCTACAGCTCGGATAGATACTACAGGGTCCGCACAGGAGCGATATGGGCTATGGATGTCGAGGAACTCGTGAGGAAAACATCGGATTGATTTTGAAGGGTCAAGGGAGGTGTATTCGATGAACCTACGGAAGATATTTGTGTTAACTGCTTCTTGTATGATTTTGCTTAGGAGTTTAACCTTCGCCCAGACCTTCCCCGAAAAGCCTACGATGCGTTTGAGCAGAGGGACGATCTATGAGATCGCCTATTCCCCCGACGGTAAGCTCCTCGCCGTTGCAAGCGGCATAGGGATATGGCTGTATAATGCCGAGGATTTGAGTGAGATCGGTCTGCTAGAGGGACACACTGGAATGGTACGATCCGTATCGTTCAGTCCCGATGGTAAGCTGATCGCCTCCGGAAGCTATGATAAGACAATCCGCCTCTGGGATGTTGAAACTCAAAAGGAGATGGCGGTGTTAAGAGGGCATACCGGTGATGTGAATTCCGTCTCATTCAGCCCTGATGGGAAGCTGCTCGCATCGGGAAGTGATGATGAAATGATCCGGCTTTGGGATGTGGAAAGAAGAAAGGAGATCGGTGTTTTGAGAGGACACACAGGCTATGTGTTTTCTGTCTCATTTAGTCCCAATGGTAAGCTGCTCGCATCTGGGGCAGGTAAAGATCAAACAGTCCGGCTTTGGGATGTGGAAACT
Organism: uncultured bacterium; assembly: GCA_964535855.1. Classification (GTDB taxonomy): domain Bacteria; phylum Poribacteria; class WGA-4E; order B28-G17; family B28-G17; genus JAGGXZ01. The sequence goes on along the minus strand of CAZHVH010000224.1, from coordinate 433 downwards.
CAGAAGGAGATTGTGGCGCTAAAAGGACACTCCAACTGGGTGCGCTCCGTTTCATTCAGCCCTGACGGTAAGCTGCTCGCATCAGGGGACTGGAGCGACGTCGTTAAGCTCTGGGATGTAGAGGGGAAAAAGGAGATCGGTCAGCTTCGAGGATTCACCGTTTCCTTTAGTCCCGATGGTAAGCTGCTCGCTTCAGGATCCACCTGGGGTGCAATTTGGATCTGGGACGTCGAGAAACAGAGGGAATTCGCCGCGTTAAAGGGACATACCAAGAGGGTGAACACCGTTTCGTTTAGTCCGGATGGTAAATTGCTCGCTTCAGGAAGTGAGTATGACGGCACGGGGCGGATTTGGGATGTGGAAGGGGAAAAGGAGATAGCTAGGCTGGAAGGGCATTCCAGCGTGGTGTATTCCGTTTCATTCAGTCCTGATG
>CAZHVH010000223.1:0-5882 GCA_964535855.1 uncultured bacterium | reverse complement strand
CAAATGCCGCTCGAACGTAAGATCGAGATGGCGGATTTCGCTATTGAGAACGACGGATCGATCGAAGAGCTTCGGGAAGAGGTCGGGAGGCTATGGCGAAAACTGCGCTTGCTCTCAGATCGAGCCTGTGATAAAATATCAGCGAATTCCCCCTTGGAGGATGCCAGATGAGAAATGAGGGAGGCTTATCATCGCTACAGATTCTGGCAGGTATAGTTGTGGTGCTGATCGTCCTCGCCGTCTTCGTCGCGCCGAGGATCTTGAAGCAATCGGAGAGGGCGATGCATGCCAAAGCGTCCGAGCAGATAGAGATGATAGGCATCGCACTCGACCTTTACGCCAAGGATAACGGGGATTATCCGACCACCGAACAAGGCCTCAAGGCTTTGTGGCAAAAACCCGAGGTTCCTCCCATTCCGATAAACTGGAACGGCCCTTATATCGACGCTCCCATAACAAAAGACCCCTGGGGGCGGGATTACATCTACATCAGGCCGGGGCTGAAAAACAGGTACACCTATGATCTCATATCATATGGCAGCGACGGAATGGAGGGCGGCAAGGGAACGGCCGAAGACATAACGAACTGGGTCAGCGTCACCGAATGAGCCTGAGGAAGCCCCGGAGCGTCCCGAAGCGGCGGTCTGTAAGCGCCTGTTAGGCGTTCCCAATCACGCGGCCGCCCACTCAGCGGATAACGCCTCTGCCTGCTCCAACACAGTTCGTGTCGCCCTCTCCTGTTTATCGGGCGGATAGCCGTATTTGCGCAGGATACGCTTGACGATGACGCGCAATTGCGCCCGCACGTTTTCACGTACCGTCCAGTCGATGGTGACGTTTTTGCGCACGGCCTCGCGCATCTCCCGCGCCAGCTCGATCAGAAATTGAGGAAATAGACGAGCTTGCCCACGATCGAGCGCTGAGCGAGGTCGCCGTTTCGCCAAAGTTGGTTGTACACGATGTAAAAATCGCTGCCGGGACGGTAGGTGTACCGGATGAGGAGATTGCCCCGGACGATATCAGCCTCATCGTTCCACTGCAGAAACAGCTTGATGAAGAAATCGGGTGAGATGTTATAGATCCATCGGCTGTTGAGGGTGTTAGCCGTGAAGCTCCCGCCTGGCAGGTCGATGGAGTTATGCTCGTAGTCGCAGGTGATGAGCAGGTTGGCCAGAGGTCGGATGTGGCCGTTCAGGGAGATGGATCGACGACTCCCGTTGTAGAACCCCCCGCCGCTTATCATGCCGCCGATCTTCAGCGGACGACCCTCATCGCTCTCCCAGCCTATCCCGTAGCCGATCCATCGATGGAGACCTCCGGGGATAACTATCCCCTTTCGGATCTCCCACTCATCCGGCAGGTATTCCCAGTGGGACTCCATCCCGAAACCGAAGGAATCCCCTGTTTCCAACTCCAAACCCCAGTCGAAGCCGATCGACCGGTTCTCCAGCCGCCCGTTATGGTTTGTGGTGAGCGCATAATGCCCTTTGCCGCCCGTGCTGCGGAGTAAGCCTTTGCGGATCTCAAAGGATCTCCACCCCCATAAAACCGATTCCCGGATATCCCTCCGTTGGACGAACCCCATCTCGGCGTTGAAATTCTTCTGTACGTCCTTGTAAGACCCCCCGACCCCCCATCTCGTCCTCCGCCACTCGCCACACAGTTGACACGCCATATCCTCGCCCTCAACTCCATCGGTCCACGTTTTGGCGAGCGACCCCAACAACGTCAGCTCGTTCCTGGGATTAAAACGCAGGTCGAAACCAAGGGTTTGGTTGTCCCCCTTACCCCCTCTGGGGAGTTTGTTGAGGAAGATCAGCCCCACAGAGGATGAGCGGAGAACGTCCCTCTGCAGACGGAAGGCCGAGAAGTTGGTGGGGGGGATCCCATCAACCTCATCCGTCTGGACGTTGAGGAGGCCGATCGATCCCTTGCCGAGTTTCCCCGTCAGCTTCACTCCTCCCAAGATACGCGCTTCCTTATCCCCCGCGATCCCGATGCGGCGGCTGTAGAAAAGCGGGAGGGTTTTGGAGAAGATCGGATCAGGAGCTCCGAAGATCCCCACCCCCTCCAGGAAGAAAGGGCGTTTCTCGGGGAAGAACATGTCGAACCGTGAGAGGTTAACCCGCTCCTCGTCCGCCTCCACCTGGGCGAAGTCGGTGTTCAGGGTGAGGCTCAACGTCAATCCGGAACTCAACCCGTACTTGACGTCCAGGCTGGGTCGTCTTACATACTTCTCATCGCTCCCACCACGGTAGTTCCCCTCCCCTCCGAGGACGAGGGATGGCCTTATCTCCAGTTGGAGTCCCCGGGGGAGGTCCTTAAGTCCTACGAGCTCGCCGGCGCCGGAGATCACGGTGACCTTGTCTATCCCGATGGCGGACCAAGCCCCCTCCTCATCCGTGCGACGGATCGTCCGCGCGGCGTTGAAACCCCAAACATGCTCCTCCTTCTGTGGGTATCGAAGCTGATTGAAGGGGATGGCGAACTCCGCCGACCATCCCCGGGAATGACGGGCAGCGGCACAATCCCAGACGGCATCCCAGTTGAGGTGGAACACGCCGTTGTCGGTGATCCGGGCATCCACCTTCGCGCCACGGGGATTGGTCCCGAAATAATAGGCGTTCCTCAGGTCGTGGTACGTGTCGAGCACGAACCGGACGTAATCATTCGTCTCCCAGACCCTGTAATCCCGCCGCATCTCCGTCCCGAGCACCTTCTCCGGCTCAGAGTCGTAACATTGGAAACCGACGTAGATGTTCTCATCGTCATACAACACACGTATGACGGTCTTTTGAGTCATCGGTTCTCCCTGACGGGGCTTGAGCTGGATGAAATCGCCCGATGGAAGCGCTTTCCCCCAGACCGGATCGTCCAACCTGCCGTCGATCTTCGGTCCACGCTCGACCCTGACCGCGACGATCCGACGAGGCTCCCTCTCTTCCGCCGAGACGGGTGTGAGTAGGAGTGGGAACAGGACAAACAATAGGATGGAAGCTTGAAACAAACTTACACGCATGAACCCATCCCGCTTAAGGGGTACGTTCCTGGCTGACTGACAAAAGTCTGAAGTTGGCATTGTCATGAGGCAAAAATTATGGTATAACCTCCCAAAAACAAACCAAACTAAAGGAGGTGGAGGTTATACCATGAAAATCAAATCTGGGCTCTATAATACAATAATCGGGATTCTAAGTCAACATCAAAACAACCTCTTCTCTCGATTGCCGCTTGTGAGGGTGTAGCCGTGTATGCCCCTCCCCTCTTTTCGGATCCTTGATCCCTTCCGTCCTTCTTGCTGCCATCAGGAAAGGAATATCCTCCTCCTTGAGGAAGTTTATCACATCTATAGAGGAGAACTCCCTCGAGAAGACCGTCCTGCTCGGCATCGGCAGCGACGATGACGTCAAGGTGTGGTTGAACGGGGAGCTGGTCCACAGCCATAGGGTCGCCCGCGGCGTAGATGTCAATCAGGACATCGTCGGGGTACGTCTGCGGAAGGGGGAGAACGAGCTTCTCATCAAGATGTGCAATCAGGGGGACAATAGGGGTTTGTCGTCACTCTACCCGGCGAGCCTCTTTTCCAGGCTAGGTTTTAAAGGATAAGCGAAGTTCCTGGTGTGAAACGTAGGCGCAACTCATCGGCGTTAATCACACGGCCGCCCATTCCGCGGATAGCACCTCCGCCTGCTTCAGCACAGTTCGTGTCGCCCTTTCCCGTTTATCGGGCGGGTAGCCGTATTTGCGCAGGATACGCTTGACGATGACGCGCAATTGCGCCCGCACGTTTTCACGCACCGTCCAGTCGATGGTGACGTTTCTGCGCACGGCCTCGACCAGTTCGCGGGCGATGGTGCGCAGGGTCTCGTCGCCCAACACCTGCACAGCGCTGTCGTTAGTTTCCAGGGCGTCGTAGAACGCCAGCTCCTCCTCGCTCAGACCCAGCTTCTCCCCCCGCCGGTCGGCCTCGCGCATCTCCCGCGCCAGTTCGATCAGCTCCTCGATGACCTGGGCGGCTTCGATGGTGCGGTTCTGGTAGCGGCGAATGGCACGTTCGAGCAATTCCGCGAAGGATCGCGCCTGCACGACGTTCTTGCGACGGCGGGTCCTGATCTCGCCCTCAAGCAGCTTACGCAACACCTCCACGGCGAGGTTTTTCTGGGGCATCCCTCTCACCTCGGCCAGGAACTCCTCCGAAAGGATTGATATATCGGGCTTGCTCAGACCTGCTGCGGCGAAGATGTCTATTACGCCTTCAGGTGCGATCGCCCTGTCGATGATCTGTCGCACGGCGTGGTCGAGCTCCTCCTCGGTCTTCCCCTCCGCAGGGGTGCGTTTTGACAGAGCCGAGCGCACCGCCTGGAAAAAGGCCACGTCGTCGCGGATGCGCAGCGCCTCCTCGCTCGGGACGGCCAATGCGAAGGCTTTGGTCAGTTCCGCGGCCGCTCGTAGAAGTCGTTCCTCGCCGTTTTCCTGAGTCAGGATATGCTCCAGCGCGGCGGGCAGCAGGGCCAGCCGTTCCTGCGGCGTTCCGGTGGTCCATTTCGACCAGTCGAATCCGTGGAAAAGACCGCAGCAGACATCATACTTCTCCAGCATGACGGCCACTGCCTCTTCCTGGTCGATGGCCGTGCGCCCGGTCCCGCCGCTCTCTGTGTACGTCGCCAGGGCCTGCTTCAGCTCGTAGGCCAGGCCGATGTAGTCCACCACCAGGCCGCCCGGCTTGTCGCGGAAGACGCGGTTGACCCGAGCGATGGCCTGCATGAGCGTGTGGCCGCGCATGGGCTTGTCAACATACATGGTGTGCAGACAGGGCGCGTCGAAGCCGGTCAGCCACATGTCGCGCACGATCACCATTTTGAGCGGGTCGTTCGGGTCACGGAAGCGGTTGGCCAGCGCCTCACGCCGCGCCTTGTTGCGGATGTGAGGCTGCCACTCCGGCGGGTCGGACGCGGAGCCGGTCATGACTACTTTGATGCTCCCCTTGTCGTCATCCTCGTGATGCCACTCGGGTCGCAGGGCCACGATTTCGTTGTACAGGTCCACGCAGATACGACGGCTCATGCAGACCACCATGGCCTTGCCGTCCAGGGCTTCCAGGCGACGCTCGAAGTGCTCCACGATGTCACGTGCCAGCAATTTGAGCCGCCGCTTGGCCCCGACGACCACCTCCAACTGCGCCCACTTGGTCTTCAGCCTTTCCTTACGCTCGATCTCCTCGCCCTCGGTCACCTCTTCAAATTCGGGATCGATCTTGGGACGCTCGGACTCGTCAAGATCCAGCTTGGCCAGACGGCTTTCGTAGTAGATGGGCACGGTGGCGCCGTCCTCCACGGCCCGCTGGATGTCGTAGATGCTGATGTAGTCGCCGAACACCTGGCGCGTGTTTCTGTCGTCGAGCTCCAGAGGCGTGCCGGTGAAGGCGATAAACGACGCGTTGGGCAGGGCATCCCGCATATGGCGGGCGAAACCGTCTATGAAGTCGTACTGGCTGCGATGGGCCTCGTCGGCGATGACGACGATGTTGCGGCGCTCCGAAAGCGCGGGGTATTGGTCTCCCCTTTCATCGGGGAAGAACTTTTGAATGGTGGTAAAGATGACCCCGCCCGCTTCGACGCTCAGTTTCCGGCGCAGGTCGGCGCGGCTTTCGGCCTGCACAGGCGGCTGTCTCAGCAGCTCCTGGCAGCGTGAGAAGGTGCCGAAGAGCTGATCGTCCAGGTCGTTGCGATCTGTGAGCACCACGATGGTCGGGTTACGCATGGCCGGATGCTGAATGATGCGTCCGGCGTAAAAGGCCATGGTGAGGCTCTTGCCCGCTCCCTGAGTGTGCCAGACAACGCCGATGCGCCGGTCGCCGGGTTTGCCGCCGCGCTGTCGCCGTA
>CAZHVH010000222.1:0-5924 GCA_964535855.1 uncultured bacterium | reverse complement strand
TGAACGAGATGACGCTCAACTCCAACCCGCTCAAATTGAGGGAATATCTGGCCTCAGGTCTGCCAGTGGTGGCGACCGACCTGCCGGAGATAAGGAAGTTCTCGGATATCGTCTATCTGGCTCGAAACCATCGAGAGTTCGAGGTGGCACTGGAGATAGCTCTCCGCGATGATACGCCTTACCTGGCTCAAAGGAGGTTTGAGGCCGTTAAGGATGAATCCTGGGAGAACCGATTTGAGCTGCTATCTCAAATTGTGGAGAGGTATCTACTGGGATGCTCGGAGGGATAATATCAGCTTTATCCCATGTCACCTTCTGCTTTCCCACTATATATCTGTAAAGCCCTACCATCACAGCGGTGTTAAGCATCAGAAAGACACGAGGAATGGACAGGATGCTCCACAGTTTTGAACTCCTATGAGGTGCGAAATGTCCTGAGAGAGCTAACAGGTAGAAGAACAGCTGGGTGATAAGGGTTATCTTGTAAAGCGATACAGCGCTTATGAGCAAAACGTTGAGGATAAAAACGGAGATCAAAGCAAATGGGATGAGAAGCCGAAATATCTTATGGGATATCATCTGAAACAGTATCCTGTTCTTAAACGGATTATAGAGCTCTTTAAACCTCAGGAACAGTTGGAAGTTCCCAGAGAGAGTCCTCACCTTCCTGGTGAACTCCCTCTTAGGATCCGGCGTGATCAGGTCGAACGCCTTAGCTTTAGGTTCAAATATAACCCTATATCCCTGGAGGACAACGTACATCGGTATGAGGACGTCATCAAGTATCGTATCCTCGGCTATCGGATGAAATAGCTCCCTCCTTATGGCATATATCGCCCCTGTTGCCCCCACGGCGGAATCTATTTTGCTTTCGAGCTTTCTCAGTAGTTTCTCGTATTTCCAATAAAACCCGATGCTCTCCGTCGCTTCATCCAAATCCTCGGTCTGACCATCTAGCTTTTTAACCAGATGTAACTCGCCGCTGACCGCTCCGACCGACTTATCGTTGAAGTTCGCCACTATCTCCTTAATGGAGTTCCTCGCATAGAGCTGCCTGGAATCCGAAAACAGTATGATCTCTCCTTTAGCTCGCGATACACCTATATTCAACGCTCTAGGTTTTCCCCTTCTATCCGATAATTTAATCAGTTTCACCCTAGGATCGGGAAACCGCTGAACTATAATATCGGTATCATCTGTGGAACCATCTGATACCACGATCACTTCCAGCTTATCCTCCGGATATTCCTGGTTCAGAAGGTTTCTCAGCTTCGCTTCTATCACCTTCCCCTCGTTGTATGCCGATATAATAACTGACACGAACGGATGTCGATCATAGGATTTTTTCGGAGGGGTAGTTTTAAAGCGCGATAACGCGAACAATATTAAGGGATATCCGAAGTACGTGTAGATGATAAAAAAGATGGATATCCAAAATGCTAGCTCTATCGCTTTCATGGTTTTAACCTATCCAGTAATTTTCCTCTCAATTTTACATATGACTTGTTTCCCAAGATCTTTTTAGCTGATTTGAGCAAAATATACCTGGTTTTGTGACGGAATCCGATGGATCTATCGCCTTCCACAATCCTTCGAAACTCCGATATATCTGTGTTCCTTCTTATGATCCATCTTCTCAACCTATATAAATCCGTCTCAAGGCTGTTGGTTCCTACTTCGGATGTACAGATAGCCTTATACCCACATTCCTCCGCTATCCTTTTCACGATCCTACTATATCGCCCGCCAGGGAGAGCCAGGTGTGAAACAGCTCTACCTATCATTTTCTCTATGATTCTTTTTGATTCCTGAAGCTCCCATCTTATCGCGTCGGGTGGTAGATCCGATAGGAACGGATGTGTCACCGTATGTGATTGGATCGACATGCCCAGGTCCGCCATCTCCTTAATCTGTTTCCACCCCAAGGTCTCCCCTATGTTTCGAATGGTGATGAAGAACGTAGCTGGAAATCCGTATTTCAAGAGCTCTGGCAGTCCATACTCATAATCGCTCAGATTGCCGTCGTCGAACGTTATAATCACAGCTCTACCAGGAAAGGGGGTTCCGCTACGTATATGGGAGGCGAGCTCATCAAGTGAGATCACGTTATACCCCGATTTTGACAGATATTCCATCTGTTGTTTGAACTCCTCTAACTTAACAGAATAGATCAGCTTATCACTATCCGTCTCATCTCCATCGCCTAGGTCTATCGAATGGTAAAGTAATATCAAGGCTTCGTTCATCTTGGCTTCTCCAGAACAACTGTGAATCCAACGGTTGCCAGCTCCTCCCTCGAATAGCACCTGAACTCTTTGACAACCCTCATGTTGGATAACGCCTCATATGAGCGCTTATCCAATGTCTTATGAAAATCCACGATCCTGAACCCTATACTCTCGAAAAGGTCCAAGTAATAAGGGTAGCGAGCTCGGTTGAGATATTTTATACGGTTATTCACAAATCTATCCCAAAACCAGCCGGGATATTTGAGGAAGTTTATCAAGGTCACTTTTGGATCGGAGGCAGCATATTCATCGTGAAGATTCACCCTATGGATCGATAACCCCCCCGGTCTTGTTATCCTATATAGTTCCTTCAGGACAGCGGGCAGGATACTCGGAGGGATATGCGCTAACACCAATCGGGATACCGTGACATCCCGGGAATCGGAGGCCACCGGCAGATCCGTTGTATCAGCCGGTGCCAGATAATAGATGCCCAGCCTCCCCATGATATCTTCAACCTTTGATCCCTCAAGAGCTTTTTCAAGTTTCCTCTCAGCATCTCGGAGTGAGAATCCGGATATTTCCGTTAGGATCACGAGATGTCTTCGCATTTCGGTCAATGTCCTGATGACTATCTCCGTTTTCAGGTGTTTAGCTATGTCGAAGGTTTTACATCGGGCGCCCAAGAGGGACAGAACTATCGGCAGTATTGGAATCCATCCTGTTCCTATCTCCACTATCTCAATATCGGATATCGTGCCCCATTTCCTCAAAACGGGAGCGGCAAAGAGCTCTATTATCTCCTCGAGTTTATCCGCGACGGTGATCTCCCTAAGCTCTCCATATCGCTTCTGCAATAAGAAATTTAAAGCGTATCCACGAGGTACTAATGAAAGAGATTTTTGGATTAGAGCCTTCAAGTACCATCTACCTTCCACTGCTTTACTCCTCTAACTGGTTCTACAAAGCTATGAGCAACAAATATGCCATCAATGAAACCGCTCATAGCGTGATAGTTAAAGGAATCGTATGAAAGTGCGTTCCCATCTTATGCATCATTGTGAATCAGGATAACTCCGTTGCAGAATAGGATTAATTATTCACCCTATAGGAATTCAATTTCACAGAGGCTTGCCTAAAAGCTGCTTCATACGTGGCTTTTCAGATGGTATGGTTATTGCTCAGATGGAGACAGAGTTAAATGCGAGGGGTTAAGAGGTGAAGCTATGAACGTTAAAAGCCGCCTTTTAAACGTGCTCACGCGAAATACCATCGGCCTTAAGTTTCCCAAAAGAGTGGTTATCATAAATCAGGGAAGCCTTCCGGCTGAAAAGCTGAGCTTCATCGTCTCAGGTGAAGGGACAATTAACACCCTTATCCTGGGATTGAAGCGGAACAGCAGATATCTTGTCAGCATGGATAGCTCTAAGGTAAGGGGGATCGAAGTCATCTCGAATCGAGAGGGAGCGGTGAGCTTTGATATGGAGTTGAACGGCATCTGCCGTATCAGCGTCGAGAAGAAGGAGATGATGGAACATGAGGCCGATAAGGCCGTATCTGCGAGCTATTAAAGGGGAGTTCAGCAGGAACATGATCGGAGATGTAGGCCCAGTTGACGTGATCTTCTGTGTGGCAGACCATTTCGAGCCCAGGGTAGGACGGGTCTCAATGAGAGTCGAGAGGGAAAGGGTATCAAGATGGGTCAAACGGTATCCGCTTTTTGCCGAGAGACACAAGGATTTCGATGGTCGTCCTCCGAGACATACCTGGTTCTTCCCGCTGGATGAGTACTTCTCAGAGCATCTGGAGAGACTAGCCGAGCTCTGTGCGGAGGGGTATGGCGAGATAGAGCTCCATCTACATCACGACAGGGATAACCCAGTCGATCTGATAAGGAAGCTCAACCTAGCGAAGAAACTATACATGTTTCAGGGTGGGATGGCCCGATCTAAATGGAGCGAACCGGTTCCTGAAAACGCTAGATATGCCTTCATCCACGGTAATTGGGCCTTGGATAACTCCTGGGACGGCAGATGGTGTGGGGTGAACTGCGAGCTGAAGGTTCTAAAACGGACCGGCTGTTACGCTGATTTCACCTATCCTTCAGCCCCTCATCCCACTCAGCCGAGAATGGTCAACGCCATTTACTGGGCCGAGGATGATCCGGAAGAACCGCGATCCCATGACAGAGGTGACCCGGTCAAAGTAGGTGGATACAGGAAGGGCGACCTGATGATCATCACAGGCCCCCTTAGGCTGAATTGGCACAGCAGAAGATGGGGCCTCCTGCCGAGGATCGAAAACTCGGATATAAGCTGGCATAATCTCCCTGCTCCGCAAAGGGCAGACCTCTGGGTGAAAACGGGCATACAGGTTAAGGGAAGACCGGAATGGATCTTTATCAAGGTCCACACACACGGAGCCACCGATCGAAACACCAAGGTGTTGCTCGACCCATATGGTCCGATGGACGAGATGCTCTCCTACATGGAGGAGAAATACAACGACGGCAAAAAATTCAGGCTTCATTACGTCACCGCAAGGGAGATGTATAACATCATAAGAGCCGCCGAGGCAGGACTGAGCGGCAATCCGGGAAGATATCGGGATTTCGAGCTTATATCAAACCTGGACCTGATCAAGGGGATATGATCATGAAGATCAGATCGGAGATCATAACCGATTGGAGAGATCTCATCGATCTACGGCCGAGATGGGAAGAGCTACAGAGTGAGAGCAAATCAGGATCTGTCTCGACGACCTGGACCTGGATGTGGACGTGGTGGGAGGTGTTCGGCGAGGAAGGCGAGCTGTTCGTCATCCTCATCTACGGTGGGGATGAGCTCATAGGCATAGCACCGCTCTGGCGCAGAAGGATAAAGCGGTTCGGCCTGATCCCCATGCTCCAGCTCAGATTACTTGCCACTGGCGAGAGGGAGAGCGATGAGATCTGTTCGGATTACCTGAACTTCATCTTTCGGCGAGGGCGTGAGGAGGAAGCGATCAAAGGGATGTTCGACATCCTCCAAGGCGAGAGGTGGGATGAGATCGTGATCGAGTCCCTGGAAGCTCGCTCCGGAACGGTCGGGCTGTTGAGGCGGATCGCCTCCGATAGGGGATTTAAGATACAGGATCTCGGACGGATACCTGGTTTCTGTGTGGAACTTCCCGAAAGTTGGGAAGGCTATCTGGCTCAATTGAGCCAGTCCTTCCGCAAGAAGATCAGACGGAACAGAAGAGATTTGGCGAAAGCACATTTCAGATCGGTTAAGACTCATTCAGAACTGGAGGCGGCCTTCGGCAGGTTAATCGAACTTCACCAGGAGAGGATGAGGTCCCTGGGAAGACCAGGGGTCTTCTCAAGCGAGAGGTTTACCAGATTTCACAGGCTCATCTCGCGCAGGCTCTTGGACGAGGGAAAGCTCTACATGACGAGCCTGGATCTCGAGGGTGAGACGATAGCGATCAACTACGGATTCAGGGAGGGTGATGCCCTTTACATATATCAATCCGGAATCCGATCTCTGGAGACCAACAGGATATCACCGGGAATAGCTTTGGAGAGCCTCTGCATCGAGGATGCGATCCGATCCGGCCTGCGAAGATATGACCTCATGCGGGGGGACGAAGGGTATAAGCTTCACTGGAGGCCGGTCAAACGGGAGATGGCGAGGTTCAAAATCCGAAGGGGAAGGT
>CAZHVH010000221.1:0-6031 GCA_964535855.1 uncultured bacterium | reverse complement strand
GAGCTGCCATGACGGTGGAGAGCCTAGATCAATTCAGAGAACAACTCGGAAGGGTGAAGGGGTAAAAAACCGAGGGTTTTGAGGTATGAAGATGCCGGTTTTAAAGATCGGAATTCCGAAAGGGAGCCTTCAGGAGGCCACCGTAGAGCTTTTCAGGAAGGCGGGGTATGTGATCAGGATCAACGAAAGATCCTACTATCCGACGATAGATGATCCTGAGATGGAGTGTATGCTTTTAAGGCCCCAGGAGATGGGGCTTTATGTGGAGAAAGGGGTTATAGATATCGGACTGGCCGGAAGGGATTGGGTGGTGGAATGCGGCGCTGATGTGCTGGAGGTAGGCGAGTTGGTTTACAGCAAGCGAACGCGGAGGCCCGCGAGATGGGTGTTGGCTGTCGCCGAGGATTCCCCCATCCGTTCCGTCAAAGATCTTCAGGGCAAAACCATCTTCACCGAGCTGGTAAGAACGACCAAGCAGTACCTGGAGAAAAACGGTGTCCAGGCGGAGGTCAAATTCTCCTACGGCGCTACAGAGGTGAAGATACCTCATCTCTGTGAGGCGATAGTCGAGCTGACGGAGACGGGAAGCTCGCTCAGAGCCAATAGGCTGAGAATAGTTGATACCGTCATGGAATCGGTAACCGTTATGATAGCCAACAGGGAAAGCTGGAGGGACGGGTGGAAGAGGCGTAAGGCTGAAAACCTGTTGATACTGCTCGAAGGAGCGCTGAACGCCGATCTGAAAGTCGGTTTGAAGATGAACGTCTCAAAGGAGAACCTCGATAAAGTCTTAGAGCTTCTGCCCGCGATGAGAAATCCGACCGTATCCCCTCTGAGCGATCCAAAATGGGTGGCGGTGGAGACGATCATAGATGAATCGGTCGTCAGGGAGCTGATACCTGAGCTCCGGCGAGCCGGAGCTGAGGGTATAATCGAATATCCGCTGAACAAGGTGATCCCTTGAATCCCCCTTCCCGGGGTGAGTATCTTGGACCTCTTCGATGCCATAAGGTACAGGCGTAGCTATAGGTTACCTTTCAAGGATAAGCCTATCTCGCGGGAGGATATAAATCGACTGCTCGAAGCGGCGAGATGGGCTCCTTCACCCTTCAACATCCAGCCCTGGGAGATAATCCTCATAGATGACCAATCCGTCAAGGATCGCATCGCCCGTCTCACCGCCAAGGCTATCAAGAGACAGTTCCGAGATCCAAAACACCTTGATCTCGTTGCCAGATGGACAAGGCTCACTCTCAAGGAGTGGCGGGAGAAGGGAGATGGCGTGTTGATCGACGATCACGTCAAACTCCCCGATTTTATTGACAGGGAAAGGCTGAAACCCTTGCTGGATAACCTCAGGCATATGAGCGTGGCGGGATGGCTGGGGGCAGGAGCTCTGCCGGCAAGGGAATTCGCCTCCCTCGTCCGCCAGGCCCCCCTGCTGATGCTCCTTCTTCTGGATAGGGGCAAACCCTCACCCGGCAGAAACGGCGAGACGTGGCTGATCATGGGTATGGGAGCCCTAGTTCAAAACGTCCATCTAGCGGCCACGGCTCTGGCGATAGGTGTCCAGTACGTAAACGCCGCTTTGGAGGATCCGCGGGATAGAGAGGAGCTCAGAAGGATTGTAAATGCCCCGCAGAGGTTAGAACCGATGACGCTTCTGAGAATAGGATATGTCTCCGAGGAAAAACCCGAATCGGTGAGAAGAGGGGCGGCTCATTTCACCCATCTGAACCGTTTCGGCGGGGAAGAGATGCGATCAGATCTCTGAGTTCATCCATTCGGACCGGTTTGGAGATCACCTTCCAGATCCCGTGACGTCTTACCTCCTCCTCATCTATAGTATCGCCCCAACCGGTGAGCAGTACGATCGGCGTTTGATCGTCTATGCTCCGCATCAGCCTTGCCAGCTGTAAGCCGTTCATCCCCGGCATTCCCAGATCGGTGAGCACCAGATCGAACCTCTCCTTTCTGAATGTCCCCAGACCCTCCAATCCGCTTTCAGCGGTTATCGATTCATGCCCCAGCTCGGAAAGCATGTCCGTGATAACCTGCCTGACCACCCTTTCATCGTCGACGATCAATATCCGCTTGGGCGGAACTTCTCTCTCTCCGATTTCACCCTCTACCGCTTGAAGATAGGCCTCAGCAACTGGCAAGGTCACGATAAAGGTCGTCCCCTCACCGGGGGCGCTTTCCACCTGTATTGAGCCCCCGTGTTCGGCAACTATACGACGGCATATTGAAAGGCCTAAGCCGCTGCCCTCCGGTTTTGTAGTAAAGAAGGGTTCGAATATCTTCGTTCTCGTCTCCTCATCCATTCCCACTCCCGTATCGCTTATCTCAACGGCTACATATCTCTCTCGCGATCGGGTTTTGATGGTGATCTCCCCACCTTCAGGCATGGCATCGACGGCGTTGAAGATCAGATTAGTGAAGAGCTGTCTCAGCTCCGACTCCTGCCCTTCGATCATCGGTATACTCTCGAAATCGGTCACGATCTCTATCTGAACCCCCTTGGCCTCGGGCATGTTCTTCCATCTCGGCTTCGTCATCTCGATCACATCTTCGATAAGCCTGTTGAGGTCCAGGGTCACCCTTGCCGATTCCTGTTCCTTGTAGAAGGCCCTCATCCTCTGGACGATAGCCACCGTATCTTTTGCGCTCTTTTCGGCGATCTCGGCGAACCTTCGTAGCTCCGGATCGTCCACCCGGGTCTTGATCAGCTGGATATATCCCACCACACCGCTGAGGGCGTTATTGAGATCGTGTACGACTCCGCTTGCCATCTCACCCAGCGATTTGAGCCTCATCAGTCTCAGTTCCTCCTGATGTTCCAAGCGGATTCTCTCGATCACCCTAACCCTATAGAGGGCGAGGGCGATCACCAGAGATATGGCCCTGGCGAAGATCTCATCATCTCGGTCGAACTTCATCTCTTCGCCAGGAGAGTCGAAAACCATAAGGCCGATCGGCTCGTCATCCGCTGTGATCGGCGCCGCAAGTGCCGTGCTCACCAGGAACTGCCTGTGTTTTTCACCTCCCCTGGGTATGTCCTGAAGGCCCTTCAACACTGTCGGTTTCTTTAACTCGAATATCTCCTTCAACTTGCCTCTGATCGGCATCCTCCCCGAGGATACATCTCCGTATTTGCTCAGATCCTCATTGCTCGCCCTCAGCGTTAGATATCCACCGTCCTCGCTCACCGTGAACAATATACATCGTTTAACCCCCAGCATCCTGGGTGACTCAGTGACGATCCTATCTATGATGGATTCCACATCCTCCTGTGATGAGAGTCTGCTCGAAAACTCGGCCAGCAGATCGAGATAGAGCTCCACCTCCGCTATTCTCCTTTCATATCGCTGCACGTTTCTGACGATGGGGGACAGATAATTGATCGCCGATTTGACGAACTCCACCTCATAGCGAAGTTTTTCGGTTTCATTCGCTGGAAGCGAGCTGAGAACGCAGACCACACCCAGGATTTGATTTTCAACCGTCATCGGGATGGCGTAAAACCTGGGATCTCCTTCCTCCGGCAGATCGACCCTCTGGGAGCTCAGCCATCTATGCAGATCCTCCCCCATCGGGGCGGTCGGTTCAAGCTCTCCCTCTATTCCGTAAGATGCCTTCAGATAGAGCAGGTCCCTCCCATCATCGCTCAGGAACACCAATAGGAGGCGCGGCGATATGGCCTTGACGACCTCCTCCTTGAAGATCTCGATCTCATGGTCGAGATCGAGCGTGGCGCCGAGTTTCGTTCCAAGCTTCCAGAGCCTATCAAGCCACTCGTTTTCCATCTTAAACCTCCATTCTGCCGGGATCGGCGAAGACGAGGTTGCTGAGGGCATATCTGTGGGTAGGTATCAGATCGCCGACCCGGAGGCCCTCCTTCTCCGAGATCACGTACTCCCTGATCTCATCGCTGTGATAGCTCCCCCTTGCTTTGAGCACCGTTAGGGCCCTTTTCACCCTGGAGTCCATCTCGACATATCTCAGGAGGATAACGTTATCGGCTATGTGGGAGACGCCCCTGCCGGTCATGATAAGTCCGCTTCCGAACATCTCGCTCATTTCGGCCGTAAGCATCGATGTGATCAGGTTGTTTTTAAAATGCTGGACCATGGAGTAAATGTAATTGAAGTACCTATCATGATCCCTGGCCGCGCCCGCCTCCAGATCTCCCACGCTATCCACAACAACCCTTTCGGCCTCCAGTCTCTCGATCCTATCGATTACCTCCAGGATATGCTCGTCGATGTCGAGTTCAACAGGGGATGTATAAAACATCCTGACGAGGCCTTCGCTCTCGATTCTGTCGATGTCGAAACCGAAATTGCGTGCGATCCTCTCAAGCTGGTTCGGATCCTCCTGAAACGAGACGTAAATCCCCCTTTCTCCGGCTTTCGCACCGTTGAGGAGGAAGTGAAGGGCAGTAACGGTTTTGCCTGCTCCGGGCTCGCCGGCCACTAAGGTGGATGTACCTTTGGTCACCCCTCCGCCGAAAAGCTCATCCAATCCCGCTATCCCAGTTGTAACCTTCTCCTCGCTCGGCGTATATCTCAGGGGTTTGGGAGGTGTTACGAATCTGGGGAAGACCGTGATCCCCTCATATGTGATCTTGAAGGCGTGTTCGCCTGGGACGTAATCGCTTCCCCGCATCTTGATGACGCGGAGAGATCTGTAGTTACGTAACCCTACAAATCGGTTGTTCAGCTCCAATATGCCATCGACGATCGAGAACTCAGGTGACCTATGGAGATCATCGTGTTCGTATTCACCCACTAGGAGGGTGGTGCAGTCAATGGCGGAGAGAAATCCTATCAGCCTATATATGTTCCTTCGGAACTGTTCCCTGGAGGAGGCCAGATCGCTCAAAGCCTTGAAGCTATCGACAATAAGCAACGAAGGCTCATGTCTGCGTACCAGATCGAGTATGAGGTCGATCATCCTTCCCCCATCACCTTCGAGCAATCTGGCACCGATGTCCTCATAGATCACGGCGTTCCCCAGTTTATCCATATCGAAGAAGGCGAACTCCTGGGCGAAGCGGATGAATTTGGACATCGGCTCTGAGGTTGTGGAGATTATCAACGCCCTCTCATCGGGCGTGGCGTTGGAGTAAGCTATCTGGTGAGCCAGAACGGTCTTTCCAGCACCGGGCGCTCCGGATATTATCATCACGCTGCTACGGGGTATCCCCCCGGACAGAATATAATCGAGATTCGGAACGTTGGTGGGTATCCTCTCCAAAGCCTTACCTCCTTCATCTTCGAATCAGCTCCTCGACCTTAGCGAGAAGCTCTCTCTTATTTAAAGGCTTCATCAGAAACCCGTCTGCCCCCACCTGTTCCGCTCTTTCCTTGGCCGAGAGAATCGTGAACATAAGCACAGGGATATCCCTCGTCTCGGGATCCCTTTTGAGGAGCAGGCACAGTTGAAACCCATCGACCTTCGGGATCAAGGGCTCTAATATTATGAGATCTGGCCTCATCCTTCTGGCCATCTCCAGCCCTGAGTACCCGTCCTCGGCGAAGTAGAGCCTGAAATCGGCCAAGGTCTCCTGAAGCAACTGGCGCATGAACGCGTCCCGTTCGATTATGAGTACACTCCCTTCCCCCTTCATTTCCTCTCCTGAATCCCTCGCGAGGTTATAATGATTTTATCTTATTAACCCTGATATCTCAAGAGAAAAATTTTGCATACTTAACACATATAGAGGTCAGTCAACCGACTAGGGGGATTAGTTCGTTGAGTTTGTGTATTTTCCCGCTGGGAGAAAAGACGAGGTGAAGGAGATGATCAGGAGGATATATATCGGTCTGATAGCGGTTCTCCTTGTCCTCATGGGTTTTGCCGTAGCTGCCGAGGTGAGAGAACCGGTTGCGGCGGGCTCTTTCTATCCAGCATCCCCTGATCAGCTCAGAGGGATGGTCGAGGGTTTCCTCAAGAGGGCCAAGGTCAAAAGGATCGAGGGCGATCCGGTGGCGCTGATAGTTCCACATGCCGGATATATCTTCTCCGG
>CAZHVH010000220.1:0-6044 GCA_964535855.1 uncultured bacterium | reverse complement strand
CGAAGAGAGGTTCGGTCGCGAACAGATGATACGTAAAACCCAGGAGGTCTATGAGGGGCTTCTGAAGGGTATTGACAAACCTTCTTGAAGCCGTATAATTCCCTCTTAAAATCAAAGAGAGGGATGACTCATGCCGGCGAAGAACCTTCAACATAGCAGACCTTATATCAGAAAGATCGGCACCATCGATTGCGATATGGTGGAGACAACGCCTATCGTCTTTCAAGGTAAGCTTTATCGATTTGAGTATGTGCGGGCCAACTACTGGGATAATAAAACCGGCAATTCCTACTTCCGGTTCATCGATGTCGCCACAGGGGAACCGACGCCGCCGTTTGCCATTGGATATCATCTCGGCAGCGCGTTCGTGGAGGATGACACGGTTTACGTTTACGGCGTGAAAGGCTGGGGTACGGAAACGATCTATGTTTTCCGGTCAAACGATCTGAGAAACTGGTCATCACAGGTTGCCCTTCGGCTGTCCGGATGGGGCATTTATAACACCTCCGTCTGTAAGGGCGATGATCGATATGTGATGGCGTTCGAGGTTGGCGAGCCGCCGGAGGTGGTCGGCGTGCGGTTTACAAATCGCTTCGCGGAATCCGAGGATCTGCTCAACTGGCACCTGCTGCCGGAACCATGTGTCTTCACCAAGGAGCGGTATTCGGCCTGTCCTGCTATCAGATTCCTCGACGGCTTTTATTACATGATCTACCTGGAGGCGAGGCCCGGGCCGACATATGAACCGCACATAGTCAGATCGAAGGATCTCATCAATTGGGAAAGCAGCCCATTGAACCCTGTGATGCGGCACTCGGAGGAGGACAGGCGCATCGCCAATCCAAAGCTTTCCCCCCAACAGCGCGAGCGCATAGCGAGGGCGATCAACATAAATAACTCCGACCTTGATCTATGTGAGTTTCAGGGTAAGGTCGTCATCTATTATTCGTGGGGCGACCAACAGGGGAGGGAGCACCTCGCGGAGGCGGTATATGACGGGACGCTCGCTGAGTTCCTGCAGGGTTTTTTCCCCGGCTCCTGAGAGGCGCTTCGAACGGATCAGTAATGGCTCACTCGAATTTTCCTATTTGAGGAGGGGAACAATTAGCAACTAAGGAGGATATCAGAAAATGGAAATTGAGATTCTCCTGGCATCATTAGTCATAGGCAATATTCCGGGCTCGGCTGAGCTATTTTTCAAGATAGGAGAGTTCGACAACTCCCCTAACGAGTTCGCCCTCGCTCCATCTGGAGCGAGGGAGTTTGCCGAGCGATTCCCCGACGGCGTGACATACATCGTAGGTGAAAGCACACCCTCTCAGTTTCCGTTTATCCATCCGAGCGAGGCGGACATCGCCTGGGGCGGCAAGCCCGTCCAACCGTTCCGGATACTGTTCAAAATGGATGAACGTCCCAAGGGGGATTACGCCCTTCTGATCTCGCTGTTCGACCAACACGAGCGGATACCATCTACGATGCAAATCGAACTGAACGGCAAGGGATTGCCCTCACAGCGTATCCCGCTCGGTTCAGGACGTGCGTTCTACGGGCCTTGCGAAGGTTCACCACACCTGATCATCGTTCCCATCAGGGGAGATCAACTACGTCAGGGCGAGAACGAGCTTGTGATCACCTTACACGATGGCTCCTGGGTTGCATACGACGCTCTCGCCCTGGCAAGGTTAAATCCGGCTGAGATCCCCGCCATACCACGACGAGAGCTGAAAGCGGGCGAAGTCGAGCCCTCGCCTGAGAGATTTGAGGCGAAGAGCGCCTGGAAGGAACGAGTTTCACCCCGTAAGCGCACGATATGGGAGAAGAGGGAATCCGGAGTGATAACCCTCCGTAACGACGTTTTGGAGTTGAAGGTCGCCATCAAGGATAAAATGAACCCGTTCTCGCTCCGAAACATCCACACGGGGGAAGTATACGCGGACATGTCGTATTCCTACGCCCTAGACCCCACCGCTTCCGATGAGCTTCCCACGCTGGAAGAATATCACACCGACGTTTTGGAGGACGGGAGCAAAAGGTTGCTTCTCATCGGTCAGCTTGGTTCGTTGCGAATTGAGCATCGGTTCACCGTCGCATCCGGTGACCGACCCTACATCGAAGAGCAGATTCGAATTGTCAATACAGGGGATGAACCGCTGGACACATCACATCTCAGATTTGGTTTCGTCAAACGTCTGGGAGAACTCGATAAGAGTTGGGATGACGTCGCATACGACAGGCTCATTGCTATTCCATATCGCCGTGAACCAGAGACAGGGGAGTTTTGCGATTACAAGCTGGAAGAGCTTACGTGGCGGAAAGGTTGGTTCTTCAGTCGGTCACGTCAACCTCGAGTATATACCTCCGCCTTCGGCTCTGAGGGCTGGGCGTGGGTGAGCGGGACGAACGCTCTCGTCATTGCCAAATACAACAACGAGGCGATGGAGTGGTCGTTGGTGGAGCCGATTTGGCGGGGAAACACGATAGCCCTGAGATTCGGCGGTGCGGGGATTTGGAAACGCGGTGATCCTGAACCCGCCGCGGCGCTAGATCCAGGTGAGAGCTTCACGTTCGGCACAACCCGCTATATCCCCTGCAGCGGCGGATGGAAAAACGCATTTTACGCTTTCCGCAGGTGGATGGAGGAGTTAGGTCACAAGGTACCGGACGGCTACAACCCTCCGGTGCACTGGAACGAGCTTTACGATAATCCACTGTGGTGGGGACCTGACACGCCTGAGCGACGCCAACAGCTCTATCGCCGAGAACAGATGGAGGAGGAGGCCCGTAAAGCCGCTGAACTCGGCTGTGAGGCGCTGTATCTTGATCCCGGCTGGGACACGGTGATGGGCTCCACAATCTGGGCGGAGGATAGGCTGGGGAAACAGAAAGAATTCGTGAAAATGCTGCGTGAACGCTATGGACTGCTGCTTGCCCTGCATACGCCGCTCGCCGCTTGGAACGACGTCAGCACCTATCCGCCGGAAGCTCGTCGCAGGGACAAAAACGGCAATCCGCTCTCGCTCTGTAGTGCCTCACCTGCCTATCTGAAGACGAAGGCGGAACGTCTCATCCAGCTCTGTCAAAACGGAGCCGCGTTCCTGATGTTCGATGGCAGCGCACCGACAGGTGAGTGCTACGATGAAACACATGGGCACTCGCTTCCCCCGACGAGGCATGAACACTGCAAGGCGTATTTAAAGCTTATCCAGATGGTAAAGGAGAAGTTCCCAAACGTGTTGATTGAACTGCACGACCCGATCGTATCGGGCGTCAATGTTCGCTACGCACCGACCTATTTCCTGCATGCCCTGCCGAACTCGTTTGACGAGCTATGGGGATACGAATATATGTGGGACCCAATGGAGGATCTGATGAGCGGGCGGGCTTTAAGCCTTTACTACGTCAACCTCGCCTACAGCATCCCGATCTATCTGCACATTGACCTTCGCAAGGACAACGAGCACGCATTGATCTTCTGGTGGTATGCCTCAACCTGTCGGCATCTCGGCATCGGTGGGAAACATACTGATCCTGATGTCTGGAAGGCGCATAAGAGGGCGATGAGGGAGTACAAACGGCTCAAGCGGTTTTACACACAGGGGATATTCTACGGATTGGATGAGACCGTCCACGTTCACACATTGCCGGAGGAGAGAGGATGCGTGTTGAACATCTTTAATCTTGCGGATGTCCCCGTTGAGCGTGAGGTGAAGTTCCGTTTAAGTGAGGTCGGGCTGAAGATGGGAAAAACTATTGAGGTTATCGGTGCGTCTTCAACGATTGATGGCGACATCATCACGCTTTGGGTGAACTTGCCCGCAAAAGGTCACCGCTTGGTGGAAATCCGCTGAGAACAGATAAAGCGGAATGTTGATACACGTCCCAACAAGTTTATCCCTTGTGATAGCCTTGCTAGCGGCGATCTCAATCCCATTCGGATCGGAGGCCGCTTTCGAAAGAATAGCGCCTTTCAATCCGATCCCCCTCTACTCGGACCGCTGTGGGTTTATCCGCCTCTCCCTCGATCACCCGTTTGGGATAAAGGAGATAGACGAACATCTTCTGGAAGGGAAACTGAGACGAAGCGGATGGGCTTTGGGAGGAAGAATTCAGGAGTTCGGTATGTTTGACGGCGAGGTGCGATACGCCGAGTGGAGCTCTTCCCTTGGCCTTGGAACGAGGATCGGCAGGCTGGGACTTGGCCTATGGATAAGCGGATATAGGTTGGAGGTGGGGGATGATAGGACATCTGGGATCGGCATGGGATCTTCCATCTCACTTAGAGCGAAGTGGATTGAAATCGGCGTGGGCAAGGAGATTCCTGTCCGGAAGATCGAATGGGCGGATCAACCGGAAATCGTGTTTCTCTTCGTCTCCGGAAAGCTCATCAGGGACGCATTCATATCCGCCTCACTTGAAGGTGATATGGGGTATTTCAGGTTCCCTATCGAGATCAAGGTTGATCTGGCGCAATGCTTGAGCCTTCGCCTCAAGCTCGAACCGTCGTTCTGGTCGATATCGATCGGTTTTGATGTCGGATATGGCCCGATATCCCTGAACTACATGTGGGATACACATCCCACTCTGCCCGACACGCATAGATTCGGCCTGACGATCAGGGTTCCGACGGGTAGTGCTTCTCGATCTCCTCCCTCAGGTAGCTGAGGGCCTCCTCGACGGTATCGGCAAAATTGAAAAGCCTTAGGTCCTTCTCATCTATCGTTCCCCATCTCACCAAGGCGTCGAAGTTCAACACCTCATCCCAATATCTCCTGCCGTAGATCAGAACGGGGATATGTCTGCCGATCTTCCCCGTCTGTGTGAGGGTCAGGACCTCGATCAGTTCGTCCAGTGTGCCAAACCCCCCTGGGAAGACCACCAGCGCTGCGGCGAGGTGTACGAACCAGAACTTGCGCATGAAGAAGTAGTGGAACTGAAACCTGAACTCTTCGGAGACATAGGGGTTGATCTCCTGTTCGTATGGGAGGCTGATGTTCAGGCCGATCGATTTTCCTCCTGCCTCGGCGGCCCCGCGGTTGGCCGCCTCCATGATCCCTGGCCCGCCGCCGGAGCAGATGATGAATCTATGGCTATCGTCGAGGGTCTTTATCCATTCGGTCAGTCTCCGCGCCAGCTGACGGGCGTCCTCGTAGTATCGCGCCAGCTCCAGATCATACTCGGCCCGTTTCAGCTTTTTGATGAGGTCAGGGTCAGGATTTGGATAGCTGGATACCATCCTCTTGATCTCCTCATATTCCCTGCTTGCCACTTCCATCGGCTTCGCCCTGGCCGATCCGAAAAAGACTATCGTCCGACCGACGCCGTGCTCTTGGAATCTGGACAGCGGCTCGTAATATTCACACATTATCCTTATCGTTCTGGCATAGGGGCTGTGGAGAAACTCAAGATTTTCATAGGCCTTGGGCGGATTCCTGCTCATCGTTTAACCTCCTCGATCAGGTTATCGCCTCCGGCGGCAGATGAGGGATAAGGGGGGATCAGGCGAGGGGAGACCGATGTTCCCTTCAGATTGCCCATGTCTGACCAGATATAGCTCCATCGATTTTCCCTCTCACCGAATCGAACATACCTAAATATTATACGGATCGCATTCCATCCCAGTCAAACTTACGTTCGTTGAGTTCGGCACAGGGCTTTTCAACGCTTCGAAATAGCCTCTTTTATAGACGAAACCACTTTTACCGTAGAGGCGCTGAGAACACAGATCAAGCTTTCAGCAGTCAGCTAATACAAACGCTCATATTATCGCTGAGTGTAGCGGAGGTTTTTAAAGCTACCACCCGCCTCTCGGCTGCCCCGCTTATAGGTCATTTATTGTCATTTGTAGTCATTTGTAGTCATTAATGACGGCGAAGCCGAATGACTTAATGACTATAAATGACCATCCCATGACGGCGAAGCCAAATGACTTAATGACAACAAATGACGGATGAGCGGTGGACGGCGGACAATCAGCCATAGATACTACACTCAATGGGAATAAGAGCGAATACAAAAGTTAATCTCCGCGTTCTCCGCATCTCGGC
>CAZHVH010000219.1:0-6051 GCA_964535855.1 uncultured bacterium | reverse complement strand
TGAAGGTATCAACGAAGGTAGCGATAACGGGAGCAGTCGTGCTGATGCTTGGAGGAGTAGGGATATGGCTGAGCTATCATGGGGAGGAGAAACCCGTGCCTAAGGCCGATGAGGTGAAGGTTGAGAGGCAAGCGAACGTGGAAACGCCAGCAAGGGTAGCTTTGAGGAAACCGAAGCCGAAGAAGGAGAAAGATGTGATCACCTTTGAGGAGTTCAACAGGCTGCTTGATGAGTATTTCGCCAAGGAAGGGAAGGAAGAGGGGAATAAGCAGGAGGTTTATCCTGATGTTAAACCGGACGTGAATGAGGGAAAAAAGCAGGAAGAGCCAGGGAAAGAAGCAAAGGAAGCAACGTCTGGCACTCAACGCACGCCGGAGCAACAAAGGCTTTATGAAATCCTTGAGAGCATCACATGGGTGTGGGATGAAATGAACGAGCTCTCTCATCAGAGAGCAGATATTGCTAAACAACTGTCTGAGCTAAATAAGGTGATGCCTAGAGATCCCAAAACAGGGATGATCGATGGGGATTGGTATATGAAATATTACTACCCGCTCGAAAAGAAAATGGGTGAGTTGGACGCAAGGGATAGAGAATTGAGAAAGATATACTATGGTACCCTGAGGAGATATTTCCCGGAGGCTATAACCGAAAGTGGAAACCAGATTAGTGTGGATTTCAACAAACTAAGGAAGTATGTGGGTGGCCCATTGCCGTGGGACCCCAAACGGTGATGAAAGGGTGTGATTTTCCACCTTCGACGAAAGGAGGTGAGTCAGGGATGAAGAGATGGACGTTATGGAACGCTATATTGGCAGCTTTCGCTGTGTGCGTCGTTGTGTTAGCCGTGAAGGCAGATCAAGCTGAACTGAAGAAGGACATGATGGCGTCCATGTATGGCGTGGGAACCTGTAAGGCGATAGTAACACCTGCGAGGGAGGATTGCACTCCTACCACCTGTCCTGAAAGCGGTTACATTACCCAGAAGAACTATGGTGTTGAACAATGCACCGATGTCACTCAGGATAATGGGTGGAGACAGTGTACAGCTGTTGGTACACGGAAGGAGTGTGAAACTTGGATCTATGAAACTTCCGAGTGCACCGAGGTGATACATCACAATATTGAAACTGGAACCGACTACGAACTAACCGATTATGGTCCATGTCCTTGATGTGGTAAGCGGGGGGCCAAGATGGTCTCTCCCCCGAAATTGTGAAGAGGAGTCCATGGCAAAACTATTCAAAAGATTCGTTGGATTCATCGCAGGAACACTGATAATTGGAATAACTATCTGGGTGATCCTACAGAGCGGAGGAGAAACCCCTTCATCCTCGGAGTATGATCTCCTTATCGAAGGGATCAAATACGCTGATGTGTTGCTCCACTCATACTCCACCTCGGTCAGGCAGCAAAACATAGAATACATCTCCATGTGGGGAGATAAGCTGGAAAAACCCAGAATAACCGAATACTGGGGGGAGTTCCAAGCAAGTGGACCAATGAAAAGGATGATCAGATACCACTACTACGATGAGGAGTTCAAAGGGGTGAAAAGAAAAGTGCTCCAATCTCAGGAGTATAGGTTCGATGGGGAGAAGATAATCGAGACGATAAGGAGAAAACGTGAAGGTGGACGCTCCACAAGTGAAAGGCATATCTTCTCCCCCGCTCGCGATCCCTTCAAAGCGGCTGAGTTCGATCCCAGATATTGGTTGACCTACTTCGGCACCCCCATCGGGGAATACGTGGAGAGATATGGAGCTTCATTTCATAAGGAGAGGATAGATGGTCAGACATACTACCGGTTGGTGATAACCCGACCTGAGAAAACGGTTCAGCTTCTGATAAGTCCCTCTGAGGGATATCGTCCTGTGGAGATAGTTAATCAGTTGTCGGGTAGGAGAAGCGTGGTCCAAGTTGTATTAGATCGGTATACCGACTCAATTTGGTATCCGGTGAAGGTCAAAGCGCAATATTTCTCGGAGGTGGATGGGAAAGAGGTTCTCATCACGGAGAAAGTAGTCGAATTTAGTGAATTTGAGGCAAATGAGGATATCCCCTTCGGGATGTTTCAGATGCCCACCAATGAGGTTGATTGGGTCATGGATCACAGGGAAGGGAAGATTAGGCGATGAGAAGATACGTGATAGTCGGGGTATGTCTTGTCCTATTGATCGTTATAGGCATTTGGATATCACATTTGGAGGGGAAGAAACCTATCTTGAAGATAAAAGAGGCGAAGGTTGAGAAAAAGGAGGGGGCATCTGCACCTGCGAGGATGACGATGAGAAAGCCGGGACAGAAGGAGAAAGAGGATTTCACATTTGAGGAATTCAACAGACTGCTAGATGAGTACTTCGCCAAGGAAGGAAAGGAAGAGGAGAGTGAGCAGGGGATTTATCCCGAAGTCGAATCGGACATGGGAGAGGAGAAGGTAGAAGAGCCTGAGAAGGAAACGAAAGGAACAACGTCTGTCACTCAACGCACGCCGGAGCAACAAAGGCTTTATGAAATCCTTGAGAGCATCACATGGGTGTGGGAGGAGATGAATGAGCTTTCTCATCAGATTAATGAGATAGCAGCTATAAATAGAAGACTCTATGAACAATTCCAGAGGACCAGAGATCCGAAGACCGGACTCCTAGATGGAGATTGGTATATGAAATACTACTATCCTTACATTAAGAAGCAGGATAAGCTGGAAAAAAGGCATAAAGAATTGTCAAAGATATGGTTCGATATGCTCGAAAGATATTTTCCAGAAGCGGTTCTGGGGAACAGAGGTGGGACGGATTTCAGCAAACTACGAGAATACGTGGGCGGTTTGTTACCCTGGGATTATCCCAAGTAAACGAAACCACGCCGAAAGGAGGGAAAAGGCTTCGCTATCAAAGAAGGCGTCCTGGCTTCCAAAGGACAATTCGTCCTCTTCTCAGACGCAGATCTGTCCACACCCATCCAGGAGATGGATAAACTGATCCCACACCTGAAAGACGGATATCACATCGCCATAGGATCAAGAAGATTACCGGAGTCGAACATCAAAAACCTGATACTGATCCAACCCCTCTGCTATCGTCATTTAAATGACGGCGAAGCCGAATAACCTAATGACTATAAATGACCATTTTTCAGTCAGGCTGACCGCTGAAAGCTGATTGCTGATCGCTTTACAGACCTTTCTGCGGTTTAAATCACCGGGGAGCTCTTCTCAGAGAAGGTGGAAGATTCTGATAAGCTTGAATATCACCATTCCCGCAGCGGCCAGGGTCACGGCGGAGAAATATCCTCTTATCCTTCGCGCTTTAACCCTTGAGGTAAGGGTTGCCCCGACCTGGGCCCCCGCTGTGGAGCCTATCATCGTATAGATCACCAGTGGGAGGCTCACGTTTCCGCTCAGGGCGTGACTCGTCGTGCCTACAAGGGCCGAGCATAGAACTAGAAAGAGGCTCGTCCCCACCGCCATTTTGGTCGGCACGCCCAGAAGGTAGACAAATATGGGCATGATCACCACCCCTCCCCCTATCCCGAGAAGGCCGGTCATCAGGCCGATAAGGAATCCGGCTATTAGTATCATGGGTATGGAAACCTCGACTTGCTCCGCTATGGATATCTTGGGTGAGGGACCTTTAACCCTCATTCCGGGCTCACTTCCTCCCCCCGATCGCCTTGTCGCTTCCAGTCCCATCATTACGCCGATTCCCAAGAGCAGGAGGGCGAAGATGAGGTTCAAGATCAGATCCAAAACGCTTATCGTAGTAGAGCCGATCCTGATCTGAGCCATGGATTTAAGTCCGTTGAGGAGGTGCGTTCCCACGAGAACGCCCACGATGCTGCCTCCTAACATGATCAGACCGAGCTTGTAGCTGATATTGCCCAGCCTGTGATGCCTTCTGAGACCAGAGGTGGAGGTGCCGATCATCTGGCACAACCCGCTCCCCACAGCTATGTTATACGGGATGTCCAGGATGATGTTCAGGGTGGGCGTCAATAGGAATCCGCCGCCGACGCCGAAGAAACCTGAAAGCAACCCTATAACTGACCCCACGATGATCGGTCCGATAGGATTAAGGCTCATTCTCTCCCATCTATTTACACCGCTCATATTATCACTGAGTGTAGCGGAGATTTTTAAAGCTACCGTCCGCAGTCGGCAGTCCGCCGTCCGCCGCTATTCTAGGGTCAAGAGTCAAGGGACAAGGGACGAGAGTCGAGAGATGAAAAGAAAAAAGACTCTTGACTCTAGACTCTCGACCCTCGACTAATCCGACGCTGCGGACCGCGGACGGTGGACGGCGGACAATTGGCCATAGATACTACACTCAAGGGGAATAAGAGCGATGATGACGCTCATATTATCGCCGAGTGTAGTGGGATGCAAAAACAGGTTTAGGTGGTCGAGAGTCGAAAAATGGTCTAGAGTCAAGGGTCTAGGGTCGAGGGTCTTATTTTTCGTCCCTTGTCTCTTGTCCCTCGACCCTCGTCCCTTTTCAGTAATTTTTGTACCACTCGCTGGAGCTGCCAAACCCAGCGTCCGCGTAGCTCTTGAATTTTCTGTGTTCGAACCAGGGTTTGGCGGCGGTATATACCTCATAGATCTTCTTGAAGTTGTTCACCCCGCTGGTCATGAGCCATTTCTCCATGGCTTCCAGGTCGGGGTAGAAGTTGACGGCATCCTTCCAGATCGCCCTTCCACAGAGCAGCCCGGACGCTCCCGCCTCAGTGGCGAATTTCACGTTCTCGACGAATTCCTCTATGTCAACACCTGCGCTTAGGATCACCCAAGGTACCTGTGATGCCTCGTCCACAGCCTTGCAGAAATCCTTAACGGCGTTGAGGTTATAGACGTGCTCTCTATTCTTGCCGTCGAAGGTCCCCTTACAGTACTCCTCCGTGTATTTCAGATCGGCGGGAAATTCCAGTTTGAGTATATCGACCTTGTATTCGGGTTTTGAGAACTCCTCGGCGGTACGTCTGACGATCTCCGGTTTGCGCTTGGCGTAAACGGGGGTATCATTTGTAGGTTTGGCAGGATCGGGACTCGCGGCAACCTCATCCTCCAGAAGCGGGTAGCCGACCAGTTCAAGGAGGAAGGGGATATCGTACTTCTCGCACTCCTGACCGACGAACTTGACGAAATTCTGCTGATGTTCGAGGGTTTCGTCTGATGCCTCGGGGCGATAATAGATGAGCAGCTTGATGGCGTTGGCTCCGGCGCGAACCGCCTTCTCGACCGCCCATCCCTCTATCTGTCTGGATCTGCGCTCAAGCCCGTTGGAGCCGGCCTTCTCATATCCCGTTTCCTCAAACGCCAAAAGCAGCCCGACGTCCTTGGGAATATAATCCACCGAATAGGGATAGCCATAAACGGGATCGGTTAAGGTCGCGCTGGAATATGGCGAGAGAACCTTGGTGATCATCATCTTGGTCCTGGCCAGATCCTCGTACTTTATCTCGCTCGGATCCACCCCCAGAACCTTGGAGAGCATCCTGACCATTGAACCCCGCTGATCAATGGCCATCATCCTGAACTTGCCGTCTGAATCTGCTAGAAGCTTTATCTTTCTCTTCTTTCCTGCCGAGATAAGAGTTTGCGACATTTTACCTCTCCTTCTTGAGTTTTTGGTCTCTTTATCACACCTGAGATTATACCATATTTGTTCGTCCATAATCCACCCCATGGAACGTCTATCGCCTCCCTATGATCAGCTTTAAGGAATGGTTCATTTCCCTGGGGAATTAGGGTAACACTTTTGAGGCTCTTATCACAACACGACCCTCTCGATTTCGAAGCGATCAGCAATCAGCTTTCAGCGGTCAGCCTGACTGAAAAATGGTCATTTATAGTCATTAGGTCATTCGGCTTCGCCGTCATTTAAATGACGATAAATGACTACAAATGACCATAAATGACATCTTAGACTGATAGCTGAAAGCTAAATTTAATCTCTGCGTTCTCCGCGTCTCGGCGGTTTTAAATCATTGAAACCCTTAGGATCGTTTAAGTTGTCGGTGACGTTACGATAGTGGTATCCTAACACTTAGGGG
>CAZHVH010000218.1:0-6056 GCA_964535855.1 uncultured bacterium | reverse complement strand
TTGGAAGGAGCCGAAGGACCGCTCCGTCGCCGATAAGGTTCGAGTCGAAATACTTGAGATGCTTCTTCAGCTTAAATAAAGCCAAATAACTGAGGAGGGTGAGATGAGATTAAAGGCGATCGGCAAGGCTATGGCGTTTCTCCTAACCCTTCTCTTCTTCCTGAGCCAGGCTTACGGATCTCAGGAGAGGGTGGTCGATGGATATCGGATCGTCACGGAGATGATCCCGATGAGGGATGGGATCAAGCTCGCAACGGACATCGCCTTCCCAAAGGAGGAGGACGGACCATATCCCGTCCTACTCGCTCGAACGCCCTACGGGAGGAAGGGAACGATCGATGGATTCGTCAAAGGGGATGGCAGGAGATTCCTGGATGACGGTTATGTCATCGCCGTACAGGACACTCGCGGGAGAAGTGATTCGGAAGGTGAAAACGTAGCCTTCCTGGCCGATGGGTGGGTCGATCATTGGGACGGATATGATACGGTGGAGTGGTTAGCCAGGCAGAAATGGTGTAACGGTAAGGTGGGTACCTTTGGTGGCTCTGCCCTCGGGATAACCCAATACCTGCTTGCTGGGAGCGCACCACCTTACCTCAAAGCAATGCACGTCTGGGTGGCATGTCCCGATCTCTATATCTACGCTATCCATCAGG
Source organism: uncultured bacterium (assembly GCA_964535855.1). GTDB lineage: Bacteria > Poribacteria > WGA-4E > B28-G17 > B28-G17 > JAGGXZ01. Next base: position 5,400 of record CAZHVH010000218.1, on the reverse strand, counting down.
GAGGGGCACTTAGGGAATCGCTCGCTGTGGGATGGACGAAGGCGAATAAGTTCAACGAGGAGATGCTCCAGCTTTTCTCATACGGGCATAGGGTATACGATTCCTTTTGGAAGGTGAGGAGTCTGAAAAACGTCATATATAGAGTGAGCGTCCCTTCCGTTCACGTCGGCGGGTGGTTCGACATATTCAGCCAGGGTACACTCGACGCCTTTGTGATGATGCAACATGAAAGCGCCGAGGGAGCTCGCGGAAGACAGAAACTCATCATGGGGCCTTGGCCCCACGGGATCAAGAGGAAGGTGGGAGAGCTTGAGTTCCCTGAAAACGCCGTCAAGACTCCGAACCTCGATATGAAAGATTGGTTCGACTATTGGATAAAAGGGATAGATACCGGGATATTCGCCAAACCCCCTGTGGATTACTACGTTATGGGCGATGTAGATGATCCGGAGGCTCCGGGCAATGAGTGGAGGACGGCACAGGATTGGCCCATCCCCTGTCGATATACCCCGCTGTACCTCCGTGAAGGAGGTAAACTGACCTTCGAGAAACCGGCCGAGGAAAGCTCCAGCCAGACATACACCTATGATCCGAAGAACCCTGTCCCCACCAAGGGAGGACCGAACCTGCTCATTCCCGCCGGCCCGATGGATCAGAGGGAGCTTGAGAAGAGGCCCGATGTTCTGGTCTTTCAGACGGAGCCTCTGGAGGAATCCGTTCAGGTGATAGGAAGGGTCACGGTTAAGCTCTGGGCCAGCTCATCATGCGTGGATACCGATTTCGTGGCAAAGCTGATGGATGTCTATCCCGATGGACGATCGATGCTTATAGCGGATGGCATTATAAGGGGGCGATTCAGAAAGTCACTGAGCAGGGAGGAGCTGCTCGAGCCCGGAGCCGTATATGAGTTCGATATAGACCTCTGGTCGACAGCGATAATCTTCAACAAAGGCCATCGGATCAAGCTTCACATCACCAGTAGCAATCATCCACGCTTCGACATCAATCCGAACACCGGTCGAGATTATTCCGAAGGGTGCGAGATGAAGGTGGCTGAAAACACCATCTATCACGACAAGAAGCATCCGTCACACATCCTGTTGCCGATTGTGCCCCTGAGGGAAAGAGGTGAGGAGGATGAGCGAGAAAAATGATAAGATCAAGGCGATTAAGAGGATTATAGATAGAGGTTATGTCAGACATGACGAGATCATACCCATACTTAAGCAGATCGGGATGTCGCATATAAATCCCGATGAGGTTTCAGACCTCGTCAGAAAATATGGATACGGGGAAAGAGGTGTAGGGACCAGGCTGGTGAACAATGCGAAAGCCCTGGGCGATAAAATTGGAGGATATATCTCGGCAGCCCTGGGGGCCGGTCTGTTGGCGGAGATAATGGCGGCCAAAGCGTTTGCCGGTTCCCTGCTGGAGGATAAGCTTCAGGGCTTCGGAGATCATCTGATGTATTGGCTTGGTTTATCCTCATATCCTGTTAAACGCCTCTATCGCCTCCTGATACTCCCCTCTAGCTAGGGCCAGTACGCCCTTCCAATAGTTTTCGTCAGCCATCGCTCCGCGCTTATGTGCGTCTAATGCCCTGAGATGGGCCGCGCTGGCCGTGATGAATCGGGATCTCTCTCTTGGGCTGAGCTCCAGTAAGGTCTTGGCCGATGAGGAGAGCCTTTCGATGATGAGGTTACACACCTCCTCGCCCAACTCCTTTGAGGCATGAACTCTCGGATCCTCACCGCCGACGCCGTCCATCGGCGTCCCTAAGGGCTCAGCCTCCTCCATCCTCACCAGATCCGGGAGGAGGTACATCATGATCGACGTCTCCCACTTCGCCGCGTGGTCTCCCCTATACCCCATGTCACAGGCGACCTCATACTCAGGCAAGGCATAGATGCTCATCCCGCCCCGATACATCACCTCCAGGGCAGCCCTTTTGATCTGGTAAATCTGCTCAAAGCCGTAGTGTCCCGTGACGGCTATGACCACCTTGAACCCGACATGTCCCATCTGCTCGAAGATCGATACCGCCAGATCGTGTATCAGTTCCTCCGACATCCTCACGGTCCAGGGATGGGGCATACCGCCTATGGGCCAGAAGGTAGCCGGCGTCACCACCCCTCCGCCTTTTTGAGCCGCCCTGACGCAGAGCTCCCAGGCTTTAACCGCATCCAGACCCAGAGGGTTATGATATCCGTGCCATTCCAGGCTACCGAAAGGGGTATAGACCACGGGAAATTCCTTGAATCTTGCCTCGATATCCCTTGGCCTTAACCTCTCCCAACGTACCTCATCCATCTGTGAACCTCCATTCTTTGCTGTGATGTATTTATACCACAAATCAGCGGGCAAGTCGATGTTCCTCGAAATTTGACTTCGGCGCGATATTAGTGTATAATATTTGAGCAATTATTCAAATTTTGGAGGGTGAGATGAACAGGGCTAACGATATATGCGACGTGATCGAGGTCAACGCCGAGCGGGTCGAGGAAGTGAGCCAAAAGATAGAGAATGATGAGACGCTATCGAACCTGGCTGAGACCTTCAAAGCGCTAGCCGATCCAACCAGGCTCAAGATATTACAAGCCCTTTCGATGGCCGATCTCTGCGTCTGCGATCTCTCCCACATCACGGGGATGACCGTCTCGGCGATCTCCCATCAGCTCAGACTCTTAAGGACGATGAGGCTCGTCAAATACGAGAGGGTCGGAAGGAAAGTTTTTTACTCGCTGGCCGACGATCATGTCAATCTTCTCTTTAAAATCGGCCTAGAACACGTGAGGGAGATGGGGTGATGGATAAACACGGACATCGACATGGCTCCGAATGTCCGGTATGCTCGCCAGCCGAGGGGCAGGAGGAAAGCGGAAGACTGAGGGAGATCGTCGAGCTATCCCTTTCCATCCTCATCTTTGGCGTCGGATTTCTTTCAGGGAGGTTTTCGCCTGCGATTTTTATCGCTGCCTATCTCATAGCTGGGTATAGGATCATCCATGCCGCTTTGAAGGACGTATTGAGGGGCAAGGCTTTCGGAGAAAACCTGCTCATGACGATCGCCAGCATCGGGGCGATCATCATCAGGGAGATACCGGAAGCCGCCGCTGTTATGATCTTTTTCAGGATCGGCGAGTTCCTGGAGGAGATCGCCCTTGAAAGGAGCAGAAGATCTATAAGGGCTATCCTCGACGTCCGACCTGAAAGGGCCAATGTGGTGCTGGAGAACGGAACCATACAGGAGCGTCATCCTGAGGCTGTTGAGGTCGGTCAGACGATCCTGGTCAAGCCCGGCGAGAGGATACCTCTTGACGGGAGGGTGATAGATGGCAGCTCCGCCGTGGATCAGTCGCCGATCACCGGCGAGTCAATTCCCGTGTCCGTCTCCCCTGGATCTGAGGTCTTTTCCGGATCGGTGAACCTTAGGGGGGCGATCAAGGTGCGGGTTGAAAGGCCGTTTGAGCAAAGCATGGTCTCTAGGATTCTGAAGCTGGTGGAGGAGGCAGGCGAGAGGAAAGCACATGTCGAGAAGTTTATCACCCGTTTCGCAAGGTTCTACACCCCTTCGATTGTGGGAATAGCCGCTCTGACAGCGGTTCTGCCGCCGCTTCTCGGCTTCGGTCCTTTTGGGAAATGGATCTACAGGGCTTTGATTTTTCTGGTCATCTCCTGCCCCTGTGCTCTCGTGATATCGATACCCCTGGGTATATTCGGGGGAATAGGTGGAGCGGCAAGGAAGGGGATCCTCATCAAAGGAGGCAATTATCTGGATGCATTATCACGGATCGACTGTGTCGTGTTCGACAAGACTGGAACCCTGACGATGGGTGTCTTCGAGCTTCAGAAGATCAATCCGTTCAACGGATTTTCAGAATCCGATACCCTCAGGTATGCCGCCATAGCCGAAAGGCTATCCGATCATCCCCTCGCCATCGCCATAGCTAAAGGGTGGAAGGAAAATCTGCCGGAGGTGGAGGAGTTCGAGGAGATAGCGGGCAAGGGCGTCAGAGTTGTCTCCGAAGGAATGACCCTTCATGTCGGCAACATAAAACTCCTCGGGGATTTAGGGATAGAGCATGCCTGTCGGGAGTCTGGAACGGTCGTACATGTGGTCAAGGACGGAGTCCTGGTGGGCGAGATCGTCGTTTCGGATAGGGTCAAGGAGGACGTCAGACATACCATCAAGGAACTGAAAAGGATGGGGATCAAAGGGGTGTATATGCTGACGGGGGATAAAAAGGAGATCGCCGAACGGATAGGCGAGGAGTTCGGCTTCGATGGCGTCTACGCGGAGCTTCTTCCTCATGAAAAGGTGGAGAGGTATGAGGATATCAAGGCGAAACACAACCTGGTGGCCTTTGTGGGCGATGGGATAAACGACGCTCCTGTGATCGCGAGGGCGGATGTGGGAATAGCCATGGGGGGAATGGGCAGGGAAGCGGCCGTTGAGGTGGCCGACGTGGTGATAGCTACGGACGAGCCATCGAAGCTGGTGGAGGGGATTAAGGTGGCGCGAAAGACCAGACGGATCGTATGGCAGAACGTGATATTCTCCATCTCGGTCAAGGCGGCCTTTCTGGGGTTAGGATTTGTGGGTGTGGCGACTATGTGGGAGGCGATCTTCGCCGATGTGGGGGTAGCGATCCTGGCCATATTTAACTCATTGAGGGCCATGTTCAGAACGTAAACGGGATGCGATCAACCTCTCTATGTATCGATTCGCCCTTTCCAGGAGATCATCGTTGAGGAATCTGGGGGGTATCTCCAGATATCGGTCTATGTTCGGGGATATCCCCAGGTCATCGACCACGAAGGATCTATCGATCTCGTAATCGGAGCCTCCGTCCCAATCCATATATCTCCAACCTGGGTGATCCTTGTATACCGCCTCAAATAGCTCCTTATCCACAGTTGAATCCGCCGATATCCATCTCCCATCGAGCCACACGGCGCAGAAGACATGTGTGGTAATCGACCGTGTAAGCTCATAGATCCTCGGCTCGGTTACGGGTTTAAGCACCTCCTTCCTGATCTTGAGCACGTGATACCCAGCAGGTATACCTAAGTATCGGAGAAGGGCGATCTGGAGGTTGGCTTTATTGGCACACATGCCATATCGTTTCCGAGCCGTTTGGGAGGCCCTAACGGCCCAGTAATCGAATCTGTAGGTCACCTCATCCCGAACCCAATTGAAAACGGTGATCGCCCTTCCCCGGTCGTCCTCGATTTCCATGAACAGCTCATCCGCCAAACGTCGGATGCTTGGATGGTGATAGTCGCAGAATTTCGTTTCGATGAGGTATTCCTCCATCATGTCACGAGAAACACCGCAGGAGGCTCACGGCTTTAGCCGTAGGGAGGAATGCGGTTCCCCTCTCCTCCTTTTAGCCAATA
>CAZHVH010000217.1:0-6073 GCA_964535855.1 uncultured bacterium | reverse complement strand
TGGTGAGACAGCTCAAGCTGGAGAAGGCGAATTATGCTCCTGATGTGTTCGATCCGAGATATGCCTATCATTCCGTATCACCTGAGGTGAATTTGAAGAAGGTGATGTGGGGGATAATCAAGGAGAGTAGATAGCTGCAGGCAAATCACAGAGATCGCTAACTTAACTGCCCGAAATGGGGCACTTTTAGGGTGCAGGTGCACGATTTGGGGCACTTATCCTATCCACAGGCCACATTAAACCAGAGCTCATCACTGGCACGATTGTTGCGCTACCCCTCCTTGATAATCCGAGAAAGAGGTGAGATGATATGTGGGTTTACAGTCTCGCTTTGCTCTGTCTTATTTGGACTTCGGGGGGAAACTGGGAGCCGCCGATTGACGACGCCATAACGTTCAAGCCGGGCGGATACGCATATGTGGAGGACAACGGCGATTTCGATCCCATAAAGGAGGGTATGACGATCGAGGCGTGGATATTGATCGAAGAGCCGCCTAAGGATTGGTATGAACCTCAAGTTGTGATCGCAAAGCCGGGCTCTTATGCCATACTCCTTAGAGGGAAGGATCCAAACTCGCACATCCACGCCGATCTGCCGGAGGGCGCAACGTTCATGAGCTTTTACACCTGGCGAGGGCCAAATTCATGTGGCGGCTTCACCACCTTGATGGGAGGTGGCCAATCTCCCGTCGGCAGATGGATACACATCGCCTTTCAGATCAAGGGGACGCTTAGTAACGGATTCGTGGATGGATGGTCACATGGGATGAACACATCTGACGCTCCTCCATTTGAAAACAACGAGCCTCTTTTCATAGGCGGAGTAAAACCCACCCTTTTGGAAGGGCAGATACCATGGGGATCGGAAAGCAGAACCTTTAAGGGGATGATAGATGAGGTTCGGATATCAGAGGGACTGCGATACCCCTTCCAGTTGAGATCCGTGAAGATTAACCCTGAAAGGCGCTTCAAAGACGATTCCAAGACGATAGCGTTGTGGCATTTCGATAAGATATTGTGTGGCGAGAGATACCCAGGAATTCACGGCCATGTCCTTAAGGGCGTCAGAACCTCTTTGGCGATAAAGGGCAGACCGGTTCTGCCCAGAGGGAAGCTCGCGACGATATGGGGCGAGGTGAAGAGATAAGCGGAAGTGGGGCTTCCTCGTTCCTTTTCGCCCTGAGAAATAAGCATTTCTGACCTCTCAGATCTCTGCTACACTTAACGATAATATGAGCGTAAAACTCAAATGGAGGGAGAAAATGGGGGTTAGGAAGGCTTTAAGGTTTGCGATTTTAATCCTCTGTCTATCCCTTCTCGCCACCTCCATCCTATTTGCCTTTGTGGAAACGGATAAGAACGGGAAGATCATCCAGCGATACAAACAGATCCTATACCGCAAACCGAAGGAGGGAAGCGTATTCGATCGACTCTATCAGTTCTACCTTGAGGGCCCAGGTCTGGATCGGATGGTGGCGGATTATCAAAGGGAGGCCGAGGAAAAACCGAACGATCCGAACATACAACTGATCTTAGGCCATATCTACAAAAGGCTCGGCAGGGACAAAGCGGCGGTCAAAGCCTACGAGAGGGCGGCGAAACTGGCTCCCGATGATTATTACCCGCCCTTCGCCCTCGGGAGGATGTATATCACATTGAGACGATATGAGGAGGCGATAGAGCCCTTGAAACGGGCCGCCGCTCTGGCCGAAAAATCGGGCCTCGCCACCCCACAGGAGCTCGCCGATATATACAAGTCGCTCGGCAAAGCCTACTACAACAGGGATCGCCTGAACGACGCCATAGCGGCCTGGAACAGAATCGCCGAGATAGACCCGACAAACATCTTCGCCCGAATCGAGCTCGCCGATCTGTTTCGCGAGCAGAAGCTATATCAGCAGGCGATCGCCCAGCATGAGGCGATCATCAAGCTGAAGGGAAACGATCCATACCGCGTATGTCTGTCGCTGCGTGAGATCGGCAAGATACAGGAGGAGATGGGGAGGTACGATGAGGCGATCAGAAGCTACGACAAGGCCCTCGCGTTAACGGCCCCCGGGAACTGGCTACGCAAGGATCTCCAGCAACGCATCATCAGGATCTACGCCCATAACGGCGATTGGGATGGGTTGATCGAATATTACAAGGCGAAGCTGAAGGAAAGGCCGAACGAGGTGGAGCTGATCGGCCTGTTGGGAGACGCCTATGTCGAGAACGAGAAGGTGGAGGAGGGGATAGCTCAATATCGGAAGGGGTTGAAGCTCGCTCCGACAAGCGTCGAGCTCCGATTGAAGCTGATATCCGCCCTTCGAGATCTCAAGCGGTTCGAGGAGGCGGCCGCGGAGTATGAAAAACTCATCGAAGCCCAGCCGGATGAGATCGGGCATTATCGTGAGCTCGGCGAGATCTACATGAGGATGGGCCTGCCCGATAAAGCCCGAGAGGTTTACAAGAGGATGATCGAACGCCAGCCCGATGATCCCGGAGCACATCTGACCCTGGCTGAGATCTACGCCAAACATGAATGGATCGAGGACGCGATAGCCGAATATGAGAGGGCTATCCAGCTCGCCCCCCAAAACCTCGATTATATCGTCTATCTGGGCGAGTTCTATCTCCGTCAGGGCGAGAGAGGGAAGGCGATCGAGACGTGGCGCAGGATGGTCGAGGGCGAGAGGGGTACGGCGGCCAATTATATGCGCCTGGCCCAGTTGCTGGAGGATAAGGGGTTCCACGAGGAGGCGATCGCCGCGGCGAGAAAGGCCGTGAAGCTGGCGCCGAAGGAGTATCGGTATAGGGAGAAGCTGGCGGGGATGCTGATGAAAAACAAGGAGTATGAGGCGGCGTTGGAGGAGTACCGTAAGGCCGCGGAGTTGGCCCCGAACGAGTTCTTCGCCGAAAAGATGGACGATCAGATCATCGAGATCTACCGGCTGCAGGGCGTGCTTGAAGAGAAGATCGCCGAGTTGGAGGCCCAGCCGGCGGGCTTTGAAGGGATGAAACGGCTGGCGAAGATGTACGCCAAGCTCGGGAACATGACCAGGGCGATCGAGATCCTGGAAGATGCCCTGCAGATGAAACCGGAGGATATCCCCACCCTTCGACAGTTGGCCGAGATATACTCGAGACAGAGGAGGCTCGATCGGGAGATCGCCACCTATAAGCGCCTCGCCGATCTCGACAGAGGGAACGCCCGCGAGTACTACTCGCGTATCGCCAGATCTTACATGAGGATCGGAGATCTCGACTCGGCGATGAAGATGGCCGGGGAGGTGATCGCACACAGCCCGAGGAATCCCGAAGGATATCGGCTGGCGGCGGAGATCGCCGGGCGAAAAGGCGATTATAAGGGGGCGATCGATAACCTCAAACAGGCCGTCCGACTCCGCCCTGAATCCACCGAACTGCGAAAGGATCTGGCGGAGATCTGCGTCAAAGCGGGCGATTACCGTCTGGCCATCGAGCAATATTGGCGCTGTTGGGAGCTAAGCGATACCGTGGGCGACAAACTCTCCCTGATCGGCCCGCTTTCGGACGCCTATTACGATATGGGTCGAGGCGGCGAGCTTGAGGAGAAACTACGGGGGATGGCGAGGGCGGAGCCGACGGACGTGACCCCCGCGTTGGCGTTGGCGGAGCTTTACCGGATTCGGGGCGATCTGCTTTCGGCACGCGATCAGCTGAGGCACGTCCTGGATCAAAAGCCGAACGATCCCGATCTGCTCGACCGATTGGTCGACGCCTGTCTGAGCCTGGCCGATATGGAGGGGGCGCTTGAGTATCAGAGGAGTCTGGTTAAGCTTCAGCCTGACATACAGAATCAGCAGCGGCTCGGCGAGATACTGTTCAGCGCCGGCAGAGAGCAGGAGGCGGTTCAGGTTTGGACGAAGCTCCTCCGCTCCAAACACAAAAGCCTGGACGCTGAGGTCAAACTGGCGGCTCTCCTGATACGACATGGCGTCCTGGATGAGGCCTTGACAGCCCTCAGTCGTGCCGAGAGGATGGCAACGGACGCCGTGACGCTCTATCAGATCGGCGCGGCGTTTGCCGAGATAAACGAGCCGGATCGCGCCCTCCGGACCTTCTGGAAGGTGGTCGAGATGCCCAAGCCCGCCGCTACCGTTCCAAAACGTAAGACGACGGGGAGCCTTCCCTCCTACGGCACTTTGGTCCCTGCCGGCGTCAATCGGTTCCTGCTGCCGCAGAGGTTGGCGAATCAGATGGGGAGACGATATGGAACCACGGGGCAGCCCTGGACGCCGAGCAATTTCGAGGAGGCACAGGCGGGAGCGCTGGCACGGATCGTCATGATATCCGCCATGGAGGGTAAACTGAACGATCTGATCACGCGGCTCGAAACTAAGGCGAGGGAGAACCCGAATGACCTGAAGGTTCTTGAGAGGCTCGTTCAGATCTACATGCTCACCGAGGAGAACGATAAAGCCCTGGAGGCCGTCAAGCGCATGGCCTCCCTTTCGCCCGACGATCCGACGTATCAATACCTGGTGTTCACACTCTCGCTGCAAAGATCCGATGAGGAATCGGCTGAAAGGGCGCTGAAAAAGCTGAGAGAGATCGACCCACGGACGTGGCTCTCCTGCCTTGCCACCTACACATCTCACCTTGAAAGGCGTGGAATATCGGAGAAGGCTCAGAAGATGCTCCCCGATATCGAATCCATAGAGATGAAAAGCCCACAGTCGGGTTTGATGCTCGTCATATCGCTCGCCCGTGCGGGTAAACCTGATCTTGCCAGGAGGATATTCGATGGTATCTCCGTCTCGGACGTCCGTGCGATGGCCGGCTCCCTAAAGACCGCTCCCATCCCGACGGTTTACATCGACGCGTGCCAAAACCTCACCACTGCCTATCTGCGCGAGGGGAGGGTGAAGGAGGCCGTCGATTTCCTCTGGGAAACCCTTGAGCGGACGAAACCGGAGATATCGACGGGCCGATATTTGACCCCTCTCTCATATGCTCCGATCTCATACTCCGGCTATACCCCAGTCAACACCGCCTTCCCCTCCTCGAACCTCTACTACGACGATAACCGGATAAGGCTTTTAAGGGAGACCTTCATACGGCTTTGGATCAGGAATCAGCTTGAGCCGCTATATGCGAAGTTCCAGGCCGAGTTCGATGGGGCGGAGGGCAGGGATCGGATATTTCCCGGACTGGCCCTGAGCTACTTCTACTGGTGGGAGGGGAAACGCGAGAAGGCTCAGGAGATACTCGCACAAATTCAAAGGGAGAATCCGGATGATCTCACCCTTAAGCTCAACGCCGCCTTCGTCTCCATCAATACGGGCAAACACAGGGAGGCGATAGACCTGCTGAGTCAAATCGCCGATGAGGATCCCAGGCATCGCGGCCGATACTACGATCTTATCCTCCAGTTGGCCATCTATATAGGCGATACGGTCAGGATTCGGGAGGTTCTATCGAAGCTGCTCAGCTCCTCCGCCACCGAACGTGAGCTTTATCAGTATTCGCGGAAGCTCCAACAGGGAGGCTTGACCCAGTACGCCATAGCGGCCGCTAAAAAAGCGATGAAGCTGGCGATGTGGAAGGGCGATCTGAACTTCATGATGGAGCTGAGCCGACATCTGGAAAATCTGGGAAGGGGCCAGGATGCCGCCATCCTGGCCGAGCGGGCGGTACGGCTTATGAGCTGGAGCGGATACGGTCGGATGATGAGCGGCTATTATTACGGGCAGGCACTGAACCTGATCCGCGGCAGCAGAGCTTCCAAGGAGAGGGAGGCACGACTGATCGAGATCGCCGGGAAAAACCCCGATTCCTTTCGGGCACAGCTCGATCTAGCCACCTATTATGAGAGCATCAAGCAGTTCGACAAGGCGTCCCTATATTTCAAAAGAGCGCTCAAGTTGCGTCCGAAGGATATCAGCACGCGCATGCGATATGCACAGATGTTGGGGCAGGCCGGCAAGCTCGCCGAAGCAGTCGAACAGTACACGATCCTACTCAGGGAACGTCCGAACATCCTCGGCTATAACTACTGGGAGGTTACGAACCTTTTCTTCCAGGCGGGCAAGGTGGATGAGCTCGTCTC
>CAZHVH010000216.1:0-6080 GCA_964535855.1 uncultured bacterium | reverse complement strand
ACGTATCTCCTTATCGGGGCGATTCCTCCCAGAAGTCCGAAGCCGATCCCCAGGAGGATCAGGAGGACGATCCTATCGGGAGGAAGGAATTTCGATATCCCGATCTGGGGGGCGTAGAGCCTGAAGATACCGTAAAATGCGAGCTGTCCGACGACCGCTCCGAAAAATCCTAGGAACACACCCTGTAGGATGAGGGGACCTCTTATGAACCAGTTGGTCGCGCCGACGAGCCTCATTATCCTTATCTCCTCGCGCCTGAAATGGGCCGTTAGCATTACCGAGAAGAAGACGATGGCCGCAGAAGCTATACCCAGAACCGCTCCCGTTCCCCAAAGCGCCGCCTCCATCCGTTTCACTAAGATCCCAGCCTCAGTTTCACGTCTGACGTCCTCCACCCCTTCAAGTCCTCCCAGCTTCTCCGCCAACTTGGCCAATCTATCGGGCGTGAGCCATCCTTCCTTAACGGTGATCTCCAGCGAGGCCGGAAGCGGGTTTATGTCCTCCAATCCCTCGATTATAAGCTTCCACTCATCGCCGAAAACCTCCCTACATCTCTCAAGGGCCCCTTCCTTGGAGATATAATTAACCGATTTAACGCCCTCCATCTTCTCCACCTGGCTTTTCAGCTTGCCTATCGAGGATTCGTCAAGGGTGTCGGAGAGGAAGGCGACGACGACCGGTCTATCCCTGAAGGATCGCACTTCTCCTCCGATGTGTTCCAGAGCTAACATGAGGAGGCTCAATATTATCGTCGCCAGAGCAATAGTGATGCCGCTTATCAGATTCACCACCCCTCCGTTCTTTAGATTTGAGAAGGTCTCCTCTATGATGTAGCTCATTCCTCGAACACCCTCCCCCGTTCTATCCTGATCACCCTCTTACCCATCCTTCTGACCAAAGCATAGTTATGGGTGGCTATGAAGACCGTGGTGCCTCTATAGTTAAGCGCCTCAAACAGTCGCATTATCTCGAGCGACAGGTTAGGGTCCAGGTTCCCTGTCGGCTCATCGGCCAAAAGGAGAAGGGGATCGTTGGCTATGGCACGTGCGATCGCCACACGCTGCTGTTCGCCGCCCGATATCTCCTCCGGATAGGCGTCCTTCCGATGTGTGAGACCCGTGAGATGCAGAAGCTGATTGACGTTTCTCCTGATAGCGCTCCTACCGGCTCCTACAACCTTCATCGGCAGGGCGATGTTATCGAAGACGCTCCTATGTGGAAGGAGCTTGAAATCCTGAAAGACCATCCCGATCTTCCGCCTCAGATACGGTATCTGCGAGCTTTTCATACGCGAGAGGTTCTTGCCGACGACTATGATCTCACCCGATGTGGGGATCAAATCTCTGTAGATCAGCCTCAAGACGGTCGTCTTGCCCGCCCCGCTCGGTCCGACCAGAAAGACGAACTCACCTTTGTCGACGTGAAAGGAAACATCATATAAAACCTTTATACCCCTTTTGTATTCCATATTGACGTTATAGAACTGTATCATCTCACCAACTCTGAGATCCTCACAAATCTGATTCCATCGTCTTTCAGCCTTGGTATATTCCTTTCAAGTGCTGATATCGTTTCGGGATATGGGTGTCCGATTCCGATCGCATATCCCCTCCTTCGGGCTATGCCGGCCAACCTGTTAAGGTATTTGAGCACGGCATCGGGGTCCCTGAGGTTATCTATGAACAGATCGTTACGCGCCGTCGGCACCCCCATATGTCTGGCAAGTTTGTATCCGACGGAGCGGTTCGTGGTCAATGAGTCCACGAAGAAAAGCTCATGTCTTTTCAAAACGCCTAACACTGACCTCATGACTCGCTCATCCTCCGTCGCTTTAGAGCCCATGTGATTGTCAACGCCTATCGCTGCAGGCACTAATTTTATGGCCGTCTCGATCGTCCTTTCGATCTGTGAATCGCTCATCTCACACAACACCGCCAACTTCCCCGGGTTCACCCGCGGGTATCCCCGAGGTTCCATCGGCAGATGCAGCATAACATCGAATCCCATCGCCTTAGCCTTGGCCGATTGCTCCTCGGTGAAGGGCAAGCCTGGGAGAAAGGAGAGGGTGATCGGCGCTTTCAAGTTTATGAGCCTCTCAAACGCCTCCGTGCTTCGTCCCATGTCATCGATTATAATCGATATCATCGGAGGAATAGGTGAGGTCTCCGGTTGAGGGAGATACCCTCCCACGCTACCGGTGTGGTTATGGACTCTGGCGGCGAGGTCGTAGACGGCCCCGCATCCTATGAGCACAAGTCCGATTATGATGATCGTTATGGCTATTCTCTCCCTCATCATGCTCTGAACAGCTCTCCCATCCGTCTGCCCAGGAACCTGCCGGCCATGACCAGACTTACGGTCAACAGTATCATACCCAACATCCCCATCGCGCTTGCGATGTATGGCCCATCCTCAAGCCTCTGGGCGAGATCGTATATCGCTTTGGTTATGGGATAATACCTCGCCTGCATCGCCAGGATGAGGCTGTCGCTCACCTCCAGCATGGCAAAGGAGAAGGCCAATATGCCACCGGCAACCAGATTTGCCATCACGAGCGGCAAGGTGATCTTATATAGCGTTCTCAGAGGCGAGGCGCCCAGATTCAGCGATGCCTCCTCGAGCGTGACGCTGGTCTGCTGGAATCCGGCGTAAGCCGAGCGGATCATATAGGGCAGACGTCTGACGGCGTAGCTTATCACAAGCAGAACGGTGGGATTGCCCCGAGGGTCTATCGGCGTTCCGGCAAAGCTTCCGACGTATCCGAAGGCCAGAACTATGCCGGGGAGGGCCAGCGGAAGCATGGCCGTGGCATCCAGGATATCCCGTCCGGGTATCCTCTTGCGCGTCAGGATGTAGGCTATGATGACGCCCAGGATTATATCGGCTATGGTGCTCAAAAGGCTGTATTTGAAACTGTTCTTGATGCTCGTCATCGTGTTCTGGTGGGTGAAGACGCTGATGTAGTGTCTGATGGTGTAACTTTCAGGTAGAACCGTCATGAACCACTCCCCGGCGTTCGGGGTTAGAGATGTCAAAAAGACGCTTATGTGGGGCATCAAAGCCACCAGTATCACGCCGACGATGAAAAGATAGATCGATATCGTCCCCGATACACCCACCTTCCTCTCGCGGGCGGCGACATGTCCGCGGGAGAGCATCTCGTATCTTCTAGTCCCCAGAAATCGCTTCGACACGTAAAAGGCGGCCATGGTCAAGAATATGACCAGCACCACGAGGGCGTATCCCATCGGATTGACGCTTATATCCTTGACCCTATCGAAGATCTGAACGGGGATCGTCTTTCTGTAGTCGAACATCAACGGGGTTCCCAGATCGGTGAAGGCCCATATGAAGACGATTATCGCGCCGGCGAAATATCCGGGAAGCATCAAGGGGAAGGTGATCGTCCTGAACAGCCTGAACCTGGTTGCCCCCAGGTTTTCCGCAGCCTCCTCCAAGGAGGGGTCGACGTTGGCCAGCGCTGCGGCGATATTGAGATACATGATCGGATACAGATGCAAGGTCTCGAGGATCACAACGCCCCAAAACCCTCCGGCGAACCAGTCCACGGGAGCTTTTGGATTCATAAGGCCCAAGTTTATCAGGATCTGGTTGACGCTGCCGTATCTGGCAAACAGCTGTTTCATCCCAATAGCGCCCACAAAAGGAGGCATGATCATGGGAACCAGGACAAGGCCCTGTAAAAGCCCTCTGCCGGCGAAATCGTAACGCACCAGCACATATGCCAGAGGCATGCTCAAAAGGGTCGTCAGGATGGTGACGGCGAACCCTATCTTGAAGCTGTTGAGTATATACTCCCTCTGCGTCTCATCGGTGACGATCAGCTTGAAATAGGTCAGATCGAAGCGACCGTTTATCCAGAAGGATTCCTTGAAGATGTAAAGGAGGGGATATATGAGGAAAGCTCCGAAGAAGATCACCAGCAACAGCAGAAATAAAGCCGTGCTCGGCGTTAGATCATATCTGTGTTGGAGCCCTCGGATCATGCTGACCTCTTCTGCTTGGGCAAAAGGTCCTTCGCCCCTACCTATAGGGTTTCAGCTAGCTTTTGGGCCTTAGCGTACTTCTCGCGGGCGAAATTCGTCCACTCAGTTATCTTGGTGTTCCGGAATGCCTGATCCTTCCACCTCTCCTTTGCCAGCTTCATGGCCTCGTCCTCGGTTATCGGGCTCTTGACCAACTCTTCGAGCGCCTTCTCCTTCATCCCGCCCTTTATAATCGCCTTCCATGCCTGGACGAGCTCGTCATGCGTGTCTATGATCATGGCGCCGATCAGGTCGTTGACCAGGGTCCATCTGATACCGCCCTTTTCGGCATCGTATCGGAATATGCTTTCGGTTTTGAACGGGTTGATCCTTATGACCGTCCTTCCGGCCAGCTCATCATAGAGGGTCGGTATAACGCTGGATCTGAAGAGGCTGAATTTCTCCGGCCCTTCCGGATCGCCGGGCTTGAGCATCCACAGCTTCTGTCCGCGCTCCGACATCACGAACTGAACGAACTTTTGGGCCAGATCGAGATGGGGCGCGCCCTTGAGGATGGCGATCGAATCGGCGTTATAGACCACACATCCCTTCGGAACGATGTATCCGATTTTGTCCTCGCCCACGGCGTTCATCTGCGTATAGGCGTAGAAATCTATGGCGAGGGCGTATGCTGCCTGACCGGTGCTGACGTCCTTGACGGCCTCATTGCTGCCGGCCGTGAACGTCCTGGCATTGCCTCCAAGCCTCGTGATGATCTCCAATCCTTTCTGCCAGCCTGTGCTCTGGAGGATAAGCTCGAACATCATATGAGCGCTGCCGCTTTTGCGCGGATCGGCCGCCGAGATCTGGCCGAGAAGCCCTGGATCGCCCAGATCCTCCCATCTCTCCACCTCCGGGAGGCCCATACGTGAGACGACGACCTTATTGACCATTATCCCAAATCCCGAAAGCACGGCGCCGTACCAACGGTATTGGGGATCATATATCGGCACGCCGTGCACGTTCTGCGGGATCTTGGATAAAATCTCGTTCGGGAGCTTATAGGGTTGCAGCAATCCCTCCCCGGCCATCACCAAAAAGGGTGAGGTGCCTCCGCCGAAGAAGATATCTATGCCTATACCCTGAGGGCTTCTCTGAAATTCTGACCTGACATATCTGAGATCGTCCGAGGTTCCTCCCTGGTCAAGCCACTCTATGTTCACGTCTCTGCCGAACCTCTCCCTACACCATCTCTTAAAGGAGTTTGTGAACTCAACCTTTATGGTCTCGGGGTGTGGGGAGATGATAACCAGATCGGCCTTAGCCTTTTCCTTCTTCCCTTCCTCACCCCCGCATCCCAGGATCGCTATTATCGCGAGGGTTAGAAACGGAACTATCAGTTTTTTGAGCTTCATCTCTCCTCTCCATCGGAAGGTTAACCGTAAATGTGCTTCCGGCGTTCTCCTCGCTCTCCACGTCTATAAATCCCCCGTGTTTGACGACCACCTGCTTGGCCACTGCTAAGCCGAGGCCGGTGCCGGTGCTCTTGGTGGTGAAGAAGGGGGTGAAGAGCGAGCTAAGCAGATGCTTCGGTATTCCAACGCCGGTGTCAGATACCACGATCTGGGCGAAATTGCCCCTAATACCGGTTTTAATGGATAGCTTTCCGCCATCGGGCATGGCTTGAACGGCGTTTCTGCAGAGATTCAAAAGGACTTGTTTGATCAATCCCTCATCGAACTCGATCTCGATCTTATCGGGGTACAGGTCGACCTCTATCTCTATCTCGCTTTCCAGCTCCTGCACCTCCTGCTGGACCAGAGGCACGATGGTTGAAACAAGCTGATTCACGTCCTTTCTTTCAAGCTTAGGCTCGGGCGGTCGGGCGAAGGAGAGTATATTTTGCAGCAAATTTTCCAGTCGAACGGTCTCGTTGATGACGATTTGAAGCGACTCCTTGCTGGCCTGATCCTCTACTTTCCTGTATACCAACCTGGCGAATCCTCCTATCGAGACGAGAGGGTTTTTGATCTCGTGCGCTATGCTGGCCGCCATCTTGCCCATAGCGGCGAATTTCTCCGATTCTATAAGCTG
>CAZHVH010000215.1:0-6081 GCA_964535855.1 uncultured bacterium | reverse complement strand
ATAGATGAGAGGAGCGACAGATCGGATATCATCATCAAGGATAACCTCAACGGGAAAAAGGAACAAGGTAATCGGGAAAGGAGGTGAGCTGAATGAGAGATTACGGCGTCCTGAAGAATCAGAACAGCCCTTATGCCGAGCTCAGAAGCCTCGATCTGCGTTCAGTGCGTTGGACGCGAGGCTTCTGGGCTGACAGGTTCAACCTATGTTATAAGGTGACATTGCCCCATCTCTACAAACTCATGGCTGACCCTGAGTGGGGACACGCCCTTACCAATATGAGGATCGCGGCCGGACTGGAGGACGGGGAGTTCGCAGGCACCCACTGGCAGGATGCCTGGGTCTATAAATGGCTTGAAGCGGCCTCCGCGGTCTGGGCTATGACGGAGGATGAAGAGCTGGAACGATTGATGGACGAGACGATCGACATCGTCGCTAAAGCTCAGGAACCCGATGGCTACATCGCAACGCAGATCACCCTCCGGGGCTGGGATCGGTTTCGAGACCCGCGCCACCATGAGCTTTACGTCATGGGGCATCTGCTGACAGCAGCCTGCATCCACCATCGCGTAACGGGCAAGAGCAATCTGCTCGATGTAGCGCGCAAGGCGGCGGATTACATCTGGAACACCTTTAAAGGACGTGACCCTGAACTGGCGCATTTCCCGCTTAACCCCTCCATCATCATGGGAGCGGTTGAGCTGTATCGAACGACGGGGGATGAGACCTACTTGGACATGGCCAACATGTTCATAGACATGCGGGGCTCCGTCCCCGGCGGCAAAGATCTGAATCAGGATTTCGTGCCGCTTCGCGAGGAGAATGAGGCGGTGGGACACGGGGTCTTTTTCACATACCTCTGTGCCGGTGCAGCGGACGTATACATGGAGACGGGCGACGGGGCGCTGCTTGAGTCGCTTGAGAGGCTATGGCGCGATCTGGTTGAGACGAAGATGTACATCAACGGCGGCATCTGCGCCTGGCATATGGGCCTTTATCACCGCAGAAATGCATCGCCCTGGAGCGCCCAACAGGTGCATGAGGCGATAGGACATCCCTACGAGCTTCCCAATTCCACCGCCTATAACGAGACGTGCGCTCAGATCGGCTGCACGATGTGGAACTGGCGGATGCTTTTGATCGATCCGCAGGCGCGGTATGCGGAGATCATGGAGCGTCAGATCTACAACTCGATCCTGTCGGGTATCGGCTTGGACGGGTCGAGTTGGTTTTACACGAACGTCCTTCGCTGGTACGGCGAGGAGCATCAACTGCTCTCGAACGACGCATACCAGCGCTTTCAACCGGGCGATCCGGCCCGTCGGAGGGCGAACATCTGCTGTCCCACGAACCTCCTGCGCACGGTCGCCGAGTGGCATAACTACCAATACGCGATCTCAGGGGAGGATCTATGGGTGCACCATTACGGCGCCAACAGGCTCGACTCGGAGAGATGGAAGCTGAAGCTCGATACCGATTACCCCTGGGACGGAGAGGTGACGATTCGGATCGAATCGGCTCCATCGGAGGAGGCAACCCTCTCCTTGCGCATTCCCTCCTGGGCGGAGGGCGCTGAGGTGATGATCAACGGCGCATCGGGTGATGCCACGGTGAGGCCGGGCTCTTACGTGCGGATCAGGCGATGTTGGACGGCCGGCGATGAGGTGAAATTGAATCTGCCTATGAAGGCTCAACTTTATGAAGCACATCCGAAGGTGGAGGCGGCGCGAAACCAGGTGGCCGTTATGCGGGGACCGATCCTCTATTGCCTCGAGTCGCCCGATCTGCCTGAGGGCGTGGGCGTGTCGGAGATAAGGATACCCTGGGACGCGGAGTTCGAGGAACGACTCGAGTCCGATCTCCTGGGCGGCGTGGTAGTTCTGGAGTGCGAGGCGCTGCGCGTGCCGGTAGGCGATTGGGCGGGGAAGCTTTATCGTCCGATGCTGCGCGATCGAGCTGAGAGGATCCCCATTCGTCTTATCCCCTACTTCGCCTGGGCTAATCGCGGGATGTCCGAGATGACCGTTTGGATTCCGATATGCGGCGCTTGACTCAAGTTTGATATAATGCTATATTTATGTCGGCATCCGGAGCAGGTCGGGCGGTCGCGCTCGTCCCTCAGGCTGAGGGGCGGGTGAGGAAAGTCCGAACTCCTCGGGCCAGGGTGCTGGGTAACGCCCAGGCGGGGTAACCCGACGGAAAGTGCCACAGAGAACAGACCGCCGAGGGCCCCGAAAGGGGCCAGGCAAGGGTGAAACGGTGGTGTAAGAGACCACCAGCGGCCGTGGAGACACGGTCGGCTAGGCAAACCCCACCCGGAGCAAGGCCAAATAGGGGAGCATGGGATGGCCCGCCCGAAGCTCCCGGGTATGGCCGCTTGAGGCCCGTGGTAACACGGGTCCCAGATGAATGATCGCCGCCCTGCGCCGGGCGACCGACGCGGGGAACAGAATTCGGCTTATAGACCTGCTCCGGTGCCGATAAACCTTCCCATCGGAGGTGTGCCCTTTGGCTCAGGAGAGGGGAATAAAAAGACAAATCCAGCTTCCGCTGAGTGAGGCTGTTAAAATCAGCTTCGAAAGCCTCAGGATAAGGTTTTGGCGTTCGATCATCACCACCGCAGGCGTGTTTCTGGGAATCGCATTCCTGGTTTCGGTCTTAGCTGGAGCGACGATATCCTCAAGCGTCGAGGCCAATAGAGGCAAGGAGGCCGTGGATGCCTTTTCGATGGAAGAGCAGGCCCAAAGCAAAGGGGAGATATCGCCCCAGCAGATATGGCTTATCACGATGTCGCTGATCGTCTGCGTGGTTGGGATTGCCAACTCGATGCTCATGGCGGTCACCGAGAGGTTCAGGGAGATCGGCACCATGAAATGCCTCGGCGCTCTGGATAGATTCATCGTAGAGCTCTTTTTGTTGGAATCCGGCTTCCAAGGCTTGGCCGGGGCGATCATAGGGGCGATAATCGGCCTGCTGGCCGCCGTGTTGATGAACCTGAAAAATTACGGCCTCGATACCTTCTGGTACTTCCCCGGATTGAAGGTGCTGGCGATAATAGGCATTGCCTCCATCGTGGGCATGATCCTCTCTGTCATCGGCGCGGCAGGTCCCTCCTATAAGGCTGCAAAACTGCCACCGGCCGAGGCGATGAGAGTGGAGGTGTGATATGGCAACGGTCGCTGATGATGTGGTCATCAAGACGGAAAACGTCGTCAAAGAGTATAAAATGGGAAATACCATCGTCAGAGCGCTAAGGGGAATATCCGTCGAGGTCAAACGGGGTGAATATATCTCCATCATGGGTCCATCAGGCTCCGGAAAGTCCACCCTTTTCAATATGATCGGGGCGCTGGATAAACCCACCGACGGCAAGGTTTATATCGAAGGACAGGATATGTCGGAGCTGGATACACACGAGCTGGCCTGGCTCAGATGCCATAAGATCGGCTATATCTTCCAGACCTTCAATCTGATCCCCGTTATGACCGCCTTGGAAAACGTCACCCTGCCCATGATATTCGCCGGCATACCGCGCAAAGACCGTGAGGAAAAAGGGAAGATGCTCCTGGAGATGGTCGGGCTGGGACATAGGGTTCATCATAAACCCTATGAGCTTTCGGGAGGGCAGCAGCAGCGGGTCGCCATAGCCAGAGCTTTAGCCAACGATCCGGCCATACTCCTGGCCGATGAGCCAACCGCTAACCTGGACCTTAAGACCGGCCGCGAGATCATCACCCTTATGAAACGGCTGAATGAGGAGAGAGGGGTCACCGTGATCTCGGCCACCCACGATCTGAAGATGATCGACGTCTCCGACAGGATAATCTTCATCAGAGATGGCTTGATCGAGCAGATCAAGAACAGGGACGAGGTGGATATAGTGGTGGGCACCGTTGAGGAGTAAGGGGGCATCCTGTGGGCCCCCGCACAGGTGGAAAATTTTTCCTAAACCCGATCCTACCTTTCCGTGAGGGCCTGCCTTATCAACAGGTGTTATGCAGAGCCTTCATTGAGCTCGATCGTCCTTCCCCCACTGGCATGTTAATTGCATATCTAGCTTTCAGCCATCGGCGCTCAGTTTTCAGTAACGACGGATGTTTTTAAGCCTGAGCGCTGATAGCCGACGACCGATCGTCTTCTATGGGAGGGGTGTGAGATGATAAGGGGGCTTTACAAAGCCGCCCAGGGTATGCTTTACGAGCAGATGCGCCTCGACGTCATAGCCAACAACCTGGCGAACGCCGACTCGATCGGGTACAAGAAGGGAAGGATAGGGTTCAATCTCGCTCTGCCGACGAACTACGTTCCACCTCAGAGGATCATCCTTGCCTCCAAACCTCTGCAAAACGCCGGCGAAATGCCGTTGATGATGTTGACGAGATATGATGTGGATCTTTCAGAAGGGAGTCTCAAACAAACGGGGAATCCACTGGATTTCGCCATAAACGGCGAGGGATATTTCTCTATTCAAACGCCGAATGGCGTCAGATACACGCGCGATGGAAGGTTTTCGATCGACGCCAACGGTTATCTGGTCACGAGGAACGGGTATAAGGTGTTGGGTCAGAACGGGCCGATAAACCTGGGGGTAGGATCGCAGATCCAGGTGAGCAGAGACGGGACGGTCAGAGTTAACGGCCGTGTTGTGGACAAGCTCTTGATCGTCGATTTCCCGCCGACCAGAGGTGGCGGCGGGCTGAGCAAAGAGGGAGGTGGGCTGCTGGTCGCCCCGTCGAACCTTCAACCCCTGCCGCCCAACGTCGAGGTGCTGCAGGGTTACTTGGAAGGTTCAAACGTCGATATCGTCAAGGAGATGGTTCAGATGATAGAGGCTCTCAGGAACTATGAGAGCTATCAGAGGACGATCCAAGCCATCGACTCGACGGTTCAACAGCTTAACGAATTCGCCAAAGCATAGGAGGGATCGGACATGCTGAGAGCGCTTTGGTCCGCCGCTTCGGGGATGAAAGCCCAACAGACCAATATGGACGTCATAGCCAACAACATCTCAAACGTCAACACGATAGCGTTCAAAAGGCTTCGGCCGGATTTCGAGGATCTGATCTATCAGGTCATAAAACCGGCCGGCGCCATGAACATCTCAGACGCTCAGATCCCGACGGGGATAGAGCTGGGACATGGAACGAAATTAACCTCCACGCAGAGCATATTCACCGTCGGCGACCTTCAGGAGACGGGGAATAAACTCGATCTTGCGATTCAAGGCGATGGGTTTTTCAAGATCAAACTCGGCAACGCTACCGTCTACACGCGAAACGGAGCGTTCAAGAAGGACGCCCAAGGTAAGATAGTCACGGCACACGGGCTCCCGCTCGAGCCGGAGATAATCATCCCCAAGGAGGCCACGGATGTATTCATCTCCGAGGACGGCACCGTTCAGGTCAAGCTGCCGGATCAACCGGACGGGATGGTCATCGGTAGGATAGAGCTCGTAAAGTTCATCAATCCGGCTGGGTTACACCACATAGGTAGAGGGCTATATGAGGAGACCGCAGCCTCAGGACAGCCGATCTCCGGAAAACCCGGCGAGAACGGATTCGGGTATATCGAACAGGGGATGTTGGAGATGTCCAACGTGAAAATCGTGGACGAGATGGTCAACCTGATCATCTCCCAACGCGCCTATGAGGTTAACTCAAAGGCGATTCAGGCGGCCGACGAGATGCTGAACATCGCAAATAATCTTAGAAGGTGATGAGCCGTGAAAGCCCTGAGGATAACCCTGATTATCTTCCCACTCCTTTTCCCCTCGCTCGCCCTTGCCGGCGGCGTGATCGTCAGGCTGATGGATGAGGCGGAGGTGAAGGGCGAAGAGATCGTCCTCGGGCAGGTCGCCCATATCGAGGCGGATACAGAAGCCGAGATGAAAAGGCTGAAGGCCGTGCCCCTGATCTCTGCCCCGCGTCCCGGAGAGAGCTATAGGATCAGCAGAGCACACATTGAGGCGATGCTGGAAAGAAAGGGAATCGACTTGAAATCGGTTAGGATAGAGGGAGGATCGGTCCTAGTCAAAAGGAGCTATCAGAGGGTGAAGGCCGAACGGCTGATGAAGGCCCTCGA
>CAZHVH010000214.1:0-6086 GCA_964535855.1 uncultured bacterium | reverse complement strand
CTTAAGGAGAAACCGTCTTACTATCATTGAGTAGGACGAGAAAAACCGCTTGAAAAGGGTAGTTCGCCTTGGTTTAAAAAGAGATATCCTGAAGGAGGTTAAAGATATGTCCTCTCTCTCTAAATCCATCCAGGAAGCCAGGGAGGCCGCTTTAAGTATTTTGAAACCCAGCCAGCGTGAGATCGAGCACGGGATGGAACTCCATAGCAGCTCCATCGTCTGCGAGGCATATGGATTCGCTCCACGAGCGGCCATAGATGGTGATACCGTGAGAGCGGCAATTGAAGCGGGCGCTTCGGAAGTTGAACTCCAGGATATGATGGAAGACATGCGCATGACACGGTACGTGACCGATCCGAGGGAACAGGAGGAGTTTATGGCGGCCTGGGAGGCCGCAGGAGTCACATGTATCCTGCAGAACGCCGGGGAAGAGGGCAATTCGATACCACGTCTGATCAAGCGTCTGGCACGGTTCACCTACGTCACCGATATGATGCGGGACTTCGTTCAGAAGGCGGTCATCCCTGACGATATCGTTGCCGCTAAAAGGCAGAACAAACACTGTCTGTACTTGACCAGCAACGGGGTGCCTCTCCCTCAGGACTGGGTTTCAGTGGAGGAGGAACTGCGTTATATCAGGGTCTTCTTCCAGCTTGGCATCCGAATGATGCATTTGACCTATAACAGGCGCAACGTGATCGGCGACGGCTGTGCGGAACCCGCCAACGCGGGATTGAGTGACTTCGGACGGGCGGTCGTCGCGGAGATGAACCGCGTCGGTGTGATCGTGGACGTGGCCCATTCGGGTTGGCAGACATGTTTGGACGCGGCGAAGGTCTCCGAGCGTCCCATTGTGGCGAGCCATTCAGCCTGTTGGTCGCTCAACCGACATCATCGCTGTAAACCTGATGAGGTGATCCGTGCTATCGCTGATACAGGAGGATATATCGGGATCTGCTGTGTCCCCGCCTTCTTAGGCGGCAACGGTGATATCAACGCGATGCTCGATCATATCGACTATGTGGTCAAGAAGTTCGGCGTGGACTACGTCGCCATCGGAACGGATGTGGCCTATGCCTCTTCGGCTTCAGGAGAGGAGTATCGAAAGATCCCTAAACGTCGTTTATCACGTAGTAGATGGGAGGCTCTGTGGCTTCCAAATGATCCCCTCTTCGCCCCTGAGTGGCGTCAGGAGCATCAGCGGCTCAGCCTTGCGTGGACGAACTGGCCGGTCTTCACGATAGGACTCGTTCAGCGCGGATACTCAGATGACGATATCCGGAAGATCATCGGCGGCAACGTGCTCCGCGTTGCCCGCGCCGTATGGCCGGAGTAAGCTGAAAAGAAAAAACACCCCGCCCCTATGAACGTGTATCAGGAGATATAGCGCGCTTCGCCTGATTTGCCCTCCCAACCCAGCGTAACTTCTTCCCCGCTCACCCAGTATAAGTAAAGTGGGAGTCCGAAAAAGGTAAAATCATGGATGACATTCAAGATAAAACCGATGAGGAGTTGATGCTCTTATGCGCTCAGGATAATCTGGAAGCGTTCAGCATCCTCTTTCATCGGTATCAGAGAAAGATCTTGAATTTCGCCTGGCGATACTTGAACGACAGAGGTTCCGCTGAGGATATACTTCAGGAGACCTTCCTGCGCATGTTCATCTTTCGGAAAACCTTTAAGAGGAAGGCCTCCTTCGCGACGTGGCTTTATACCATCGCTAAGAACTTATGTTGGGAGGAATCGCGAAAGCCATACAGAAGGATACAAGCCCAGGATGAGGATCCGAACCTGCTTGATTGCCATCAGCCGGGTATTCTTGAGAGATTAGAGCGCAAGGAGCTTCAGGAGAAAATCAGAGAGGCGATAAGCTCGCTCCCACCTCGTCAAAAGGAGGCCATAATCCTAAGCAAATATCAAGGGATGTCCCTGTCAGAGATAGCGAAAATTCTCAACTGTTCGGAGGGGGCCGTTAAACAGCTCGTCCATCGGGCACTCCTCTCTTTAAGGAGGAAGCTTACCCCTTATTTCAAGGATGGAGGATAGATCTATGAGATGTAGCAAGGCGAGGAAATCCTTTCTTTCATACATCTTGGATGAACTGGGAGGGGATGAAAGGGAGAGATTAACGAAGCACCTGGCAACATGCCCCGATTGTATGAGTGAATTGGAATCGCTGGAGAAAACGTGGAATCTGCTGGATTTGTCCGAGGATATAGATCCTCCAGAGCACCTGACACAGAGGATAAAGAGACAGGTGGCTGATCTGAAAGGCATTGAGGTGAAAGATCAGGGAAGATGGCCTGCGCTTCGATGGTCGTTGGTGGGCGCGGGAGTGACGCTTGTATGTTGCATTTTGGCTTTCTTCCTCCTCAGACCGTTCATCGGCTCAGGGGCAAGGATCCAGGCCGGAGAGATAAAGATAGGATTTTACCTCATGGAGCATGAGAGAGCTGTGCGATATACCGCCTTCCATAATGAATCGAGAATCCCACCATCAGCCCGATGGGTGCCCATGCGAAAGGAGGATATGTTCTATTACGAGGAGGCGGAAAGGGGGGAAGCGGGTATTTTTCTACGAGGCCAAAGTGGTCGGAGAAACAGGGTTGAGGATGAAGGGACGAAACCCAGAATAGTCGAGAGTGAGCTCATCACCCTTCCCGATGCGCGGAGACTTATGCGGTTCCCCATAATCGCCCCGGAGGTATTAGGGAGAAGATATAAGCTTAAGCTTGTGCTGAAGATAAAAGATAGAGAATGCGTTCAGCTCGTCTACTCGGATGGCCTTCGTACCATCTCCCTATTTGAGCAACCCGTGTGGACTAAAAACGGGATCGGCCGTAAGGATTTTCAAGAATACATCCTCCATAAGGCCAAGGAGGGCTCTCGCAACGCTGTTTTAGGATGGATCACAAAAGAGACCGCCTTCAACCTCGTGGGAGAGGTCGGCTTTTCGGAGCTGATTCAGTTAGCTGAGGAGATACAGGAGAAGATGACCGTCGACAGGCTTCTAAGATTTTACGAGGGGCTTTATGGAAGATAGATGGCTTTGAAGTCCAACGTCCGAAATCCGATGTCCAACGTCAGATCTTAAGGAGGCTATAGGAATGAGAGGCCTTTTGATTGTAGGGGTTTTATCGTTCCACCTCACCTTTTTATTAGGATACGCGGAGAAGATTTTGTTTCAAGACGATTTCAGCGAGGGAGTTTTGAGCTCAAACTGGCAATGGCTTGATCCAAAGGGCGATTCTATCCTGAGTTTCTCACGGCCAGGATGGCTTGAGATAAAGGCTATACCGGGAAACGATCTCCAACCCAACTCGAACTTGAATGCGCCTCGTTTGCTTTACGTAAAACGGATAAACGGCGATTTTGCCATAGAAACCTCCATCTCCGCCCTGAAGAATGGAAGATTTCAATCAGGAGGGCTTCTGATCTGGAAGGACGGGGATAACTATTTGAGATTCGAAAGGGGAACATGGGGCTCTGATACTGTTATCCTGCAGAAGAGGGAACAGGGGGTGTTCGGACATGTGACGGATCTTTTCTTCGAGAAAAACCCCACATACCTGCGGGTGGAGAGACGCAAGGGTAAATACAGGGCCCTGATAGGTGAGGACGGGAGGAGTTGGAAGGAAGTGTGTAAATTTAACTTCGATGTGAGCGATCCGTTGAGAGTCGGGATTCACGCCATCTGCATGGGCGTGGATCTTCCTCCCACTGTGACCGGCTTCGGTTATTTCAAGCTCTTGCGGATAGGGGATGAAGCACCTTATATCGCTAGAGGGAAAACGCTGAGCGAGGAGGAGAGGAGAAGAAGACAGATACTGGAGGGGAGAAAGCTTCTGAATCGGGCAAGGGAGATCTTATCTAAAACCGCTTCTGAGAGGAGGGGGAGAAATAGGGATGTCATATCTGACCCGGAGACAGGGGTGAAGTTCAGAAAGAAACTCGTTGCCGAAAAGCTCGACGTTATCCGCGAGCCGTACGGAGTTGTGCTCTCGCCCGATGGGAGGTTCCTATACGACGCCACCGACTATTGGGTCGTGCCTCTTGAGAAGGGAGAGCCGTTCAAGATGATATCAGGGTTCAGAGGGGATGTTCTGGGAAGATGGTCTCCCGATATGAGGATGTTTGCGTTCTTCAGTCGCACTCAAAAGGCCCTGTGGGTGGTCCCTATCTCGCCTGATACATCTAGACCGATCGGTCCACCGAGGAAGATAGTTGATAAGCTTTTCAAAAGAAGAGGAGCTGTGGTATTTCCAACTTGGTCTCCCGATTCTAAATGGATAGCTTTCTCATCTGATAAAGCTGGAAATAGGGACATATGGGTGGTCTCAGCTGACGGGAAGGAGCTCACCCGCCTGACAGATGATCCGCTTCCTGAGTTCTCACCTTGGTGGTCACCTGACGGCGAAAGGATCATTTACACCAAGAGGCGCCCTGACGCTCAGAAGTATGATGTCTGGATCATCTCCGTTAAAGGGGGTAAGCCGGAAAAGCTGTTGGAGAACACTTCCGGTGGCGAATTCTCCCCTGACTGCGGATGGTGTTTCACGAGAAGAAGGAGGAGAACCGAAAGGGCGTGGGTGGAGGATGTGGTGCTGATTCGGATCACGGATGGACAGGAGTTCACCGTAACGGTTCCAGAAGATGTGGGATATGTAATCTCGTGGTCTCCCGACGGTAAGGAGGTCATCTTCTTTAGAAGCGGCTACGACTACAGATCCAGCCTGAAGCTGGTGAACGCATACGGGGGGCCATGGGTTGAGCTGGGCAAGGAATGCAAGCTGGTGGCGTGGGATCAAGTTTGGAGCGCTGACGGTGAGAGGATAATCACCGATAGCGATACCGATTTCTGGTGGATAATCCCTACGAAAGGGGGTACTCCTGTCAAGCTGCAGTTTAAACCTAAACCGGAACCCAAGGCTTTTACCATCCCCTCTTTCTCGCCCGACCTATCAAGAGCAGCCTACGTCGCTCAGGATAAAAGCCTCTGGATTTTCCCCGTCTCAATGGATAAGTCTGAGGCTAAAGGAAGGCCGATCAAAATAGGTGAGAGGGTCGATGGTGGGCCGTATTTCGTAAGCTGGTCTCCCGATTCAAAGTGGATAGCCTTCCCCTCGAGGAAGGGCGGGAGCAGGGACATCTGGGTGGCTCTCACGAAAGGCGGAAGAGCGAGACGGATCACGGGACAGCCCGGAAATGAGCCCGATCCCTCTTGGTGCATCTCGTGGTCTCCCGATGGGAGATGGATATCCTATTCAAATGAGAAGGGGATATGGATCGTCCCCTCATCAGGAGGGAAGCCGGAGGCACTGGTGAGGTCGAAGGAAGCATCGGAACACGCTTGGTCTCCGAACGGCAAGGAGATAGCCTTCGTGGGGAAATCGTTCATCTCCATCGTGAACGTTCAGACAGGTGAGATCAGGCATATCCTCGATCTAAAAGCTCATAGCCTCGACGGAGAGAGCATTTGGAGTCTGAAATGGTCCCCCGATGGGGGGAGATTGGGTTTCATCGGGTTCAAGGAGCCCAGATATCGTGTATGGGTCGTCTCAGTTTCAGGTGAGGATCTGATGGAACTGGCGGAGGATGATTCCGGGGACAAGTATTTCCTCTTTTGGTCGCCTGATGGGAGGAAGATTTCCTATAACTCCGACAGATACCTCAAGGTCCGTACTGGGGCCTTGTGGTCGATGGAGATCGAAGAGGTCGTGAGGAGGATGGAATAAGGAGGCGAGGGTGATGAAAAATGATATCTTTTCGTTCTTATGTCTCATTTTGCTATCAGCTCCGGCGGTTTTCGGAGGAACCTTCCCCGAAAAGCCGACGGTTCAGTTGGGAAAGGGAGCCGTCAGATATATCGCTTATTCACATGACGGGAAGTTCATCGCCATGGCAGGCGACGTGGGGATCTGGCTGTACAACGCCGCTGATCTGAGTGAGATAGGGTTGCTGAAGGGACATAAAGGCGGGGTGGCCTCCGTGGCCTTTAGTCCGGACGGAAAACTTCTGGCCTCGGGAGGGGAGGGGATACCCAGAGGGGGAGATGGAACCGTTCGACTTTGGGATGTGGGAAAGCG
>CAZHVH010000213.1:0-6088 GCA_964535855.1 uncultured bacterium | reverse complement strand
AGGAACGAGGAGATGAAGATTGGGAGGGGACGGGGGGGTGGATAATCTGCTAGGCATTCAGGGGAAAATGCCTCGCCTCTACTTATTTCCTTCGAAGGTGAAGAAGCGATGAGAATCATACTCCTTGCCGTTCTGCTCATCGTGAGCGGCTATAATACGCTGAATGACATCCTGTTCTCCGATGAAAGCGACTTCGAGCTGAAGGCACGCCGCGAACGCGAACGGGTGCTCAGCTCAGAGGGGATATCCAGGAGGATCCGACGGATCGTCATCGATCCCGGCCACGGCGGGTTCGACCCCGGAGCCGTCAACAAAAGGCTGGGCCTGCGTGAGAAGGAGATCACCCTCCAGGTCGCCCTGAAACTGAAACGGTTCATCGAGGAGAACTCGGACATAAAGGTCTTCCTGACCAGAACGGGGGACTACTACGTCACCCTGAGCGATAGAACCATCACGGCAAATCAATATCACGCCGATCTGTTCATCAGCATCCACTGCAACTCGCATGAAAGATCCTCCCCTAATGGCTTTGAGATCTTCTACTGCTCGAAAGAGCCGTCTGACAGAGAGGCGGCCAGGGTGGCGGCCCTGGAGAACGCCCCCGGACTGGATGACCCGTTCTTCAAGGAGGATAATTCGATCGACATCGAGTCCATCCTGCGCAACCTGCAACGGCACATGTTCCTGAAGGAGAGCAGGAGGATAGCGGAGTCCATAGAGGAGAGGATCGGACGGAACGTGAGGATCAGGAGGCGCGGCGTCAAGAGCGCCGACTTCTTCGTGCTGAGACACGCCCGGATGCCCGCCGTTCTCGTCGAACTCGCCTTTCTGAGCAACCCTAAGGAGGCACGACTGTTGACGGATGACAGGTTTCAGTATGCCGTGGTTAAAGCGATCGGGGATGCATGCGGAATTCGCTCATATTATCGCTGAGCATGATATGGCTTTCGAAAGCTGATCGCCCCGGAGGAAAAATCATGAAATACATCATCCTTTTCTGCGTTGTCTTAACGACGGCGGTTGACGTCGGACTCGCCGACGTCAGCGATCATCTCATAAGAGGTGACATATATCGGATGAAAGGGGAGCTCGAACCGGCGAAGGTCGAATACGAGAGGGCCTTGAAGCTGGACCCGAACAACGTCTACGCGCACAACTGGCTCGGGTGGATATACGCCAAGGAGGAGAGATATTCAGAGGCGATAAGGGAGTTCAACCGCTCGATCTCCATCTCCAAGGACGACCCGTTCCCCTTCCTGTGGAAGGGTATCATCCTGCTGAGGCTCGAGAGGGTGGATGACGCAAAGAGGGAGTTCGAGAGGGTGATCGAGCTCGATCCGGAGGACCACAGGGCGCATTACTTCCTGGGGTTCATATACGCGCTGAAGGGCGATGCGAGGAAGGCTGTCACCCATCTCGATAAGGCCGTATCCCTCGACCCGAACGAGCCGGACATGCTCTGTCGTCTGGCGAAGCTCTACTCCAACCTGTCGATGCCCTACACCGCCCTGCTCCTCTACCGCAAGGCGATAAGGCTCAACAGGAGATATATCCAGGCATATAACGAGCTGGGATGGATATACTATAACCTCGGATACGAGAGGCTGGCCGTTGAGACCTGGGAGCAGAGCCTGAAGGTCAATCCGAATCAGATAACGGCCAGGCGAAACCTGGCGAAATTCTACAACGAATCGGCCTGGCGGAAATACCGGAGAGGGGAGCTGAGATCCGCGATCCAGGATTGGCGAAGGGCTCTCCGATATCAGCCGGACGATAAAGCGGCTAAATTCTATCTTAGTCAAATAAACCAACGGAGGTAAAGACGATGAAAGTTAAGACCTTGTTCATGGCGATCATACTGTTCGCCATCTCGGTCTCCGCCTCATTTGCCCAGTTCTCCTCCGAGGCGGAGATGAAGATCTACAATCGGGCGCTTGCAGTCGTGTTGAAGAAGGATTACATCGAGGAGACGGCCATCGGCTATGGGAGGACGAAGGGAGCTGCCAGAATAGCGGCCAGAACCCTCGCCCAGAGACAACTGGTGAACTTCATCAACAAGACGAGGATAGACAGCGAGACATTGGTCGCCGATGCCGAACTGGTGAGGGATGAGGCCAGAAGACAGGTCAGCGGCATGATCCAGTTCGCTGAGGAGGTGGATGCGACATATCAGAGGACGGAGGACGGCAAGTGGGAGGCTACGGTGAAGATGAGGATACCCCTCAGCCTCAGCCTTGCAAAGCCCGTCCAGCAGTTCATGCAGGAGAAAATACGTCAGAACCCACCACAGCTCTTCAATATGTCCCCCGACGAACTGGAGGCACAGAAAGCCCAGGAGGAGGTGAAGCTCCTCAAAAGGCGCAACCTCGAGCTCGAATCCGAGATCGAGAAGCTGAGAAAGATAATAGATCAGGGGCTCGCCACGCCGGGCGATAAGGAGAAACTGCAGAAACTCCAGAGCGAGAAGGAAAAACTCGCCCAGCAGCTCGCCGAGAAGGATAAGAGGATAAAGGAGCTCCAGGGGAAGCTGGAGGAGCTTCAAAGGAAAGCTCAAGAGGCAGCTTCAAATCCGGATGTCAGCAATATCCTCAAAGGAGGGCCATACACGGGACTGATAGTCGACGCGAGGGGATTAGGCGTCCAGATGGCCATGGCGCCGAAGATCCTCACTCAGGCCGGATTCGAAATATACGGGTTCGTGAACGTGCTATATCATGACGAGATGAACCACGGCATGGTGCTGTATGCGAAGGATATCGGGAAGGCCAAGAGGGAGCTATCCGGTATAATAGGGGATAACCCCCTCATCGTCAAGGCCATAGGCGTCAGGGGGAAGAATAAGACGGATGTGGTGGTTGACGACACAACCGCCGTCGCCATCTTCGCCTCAGACGTCAGAGATCACTTCCTGGAACTGGGGAAGGTGGTGTTCGTGATAGACTAAAATATCGGTCGAGGGTCAAGGGTCGAGAGTCAAGGGTCGAGGGTCAAGAGATAAAAAACTCTTGTCTCTTGACTCTGATCTCTCGACTTATTTACAGAGTTAGGAGGCGCCCGATGAGGCATAGATTTATCAGTGTTTTGCTTCTCCTCGCATCCTTCGCCGTCGCCCATGCGGACGAACCCATACTCGTCATAGACTCAAAGGGGCACGTGGAAAGGGTCTGGGACCTCATCTTCACCGGCTCGGGGGATAGGCTCATATCTGCGGGCGAGGATAAGGTCGTGAGGATCTGGGATGTGCGCTCAGGGGAGCTCGCCCGAACGCTCAGGGGACAGATAGGCCCGGGACCTGAGGGGAAGATCTGCGCCGCTGCCCTCTCACCCGACGGATCGTTGCTGGCCGTCGGGGGCTTCTTCGATAAACCGGATGGCCTGAACGTGGGGGAGATAAGGATCTTCGATACATCCTCATCTCAGATCGTCAGGATACTCAAAGGACACCTGGATGTGACCCTGGATCTGCAGTTCAGCCCCGATGGATCCACGCTGGCATCATCCGGATCCGACTGTACCGTTCGCATCTGGGACGTTAAAAGCGGTGAGCTGATCCATACCCTGGGCGATCACCAGGACCCTGTCTATTCGATCTCCTTCTCGCCGGACGGAACCAAACTCGTATCAGCATGCTACGACGGGATGGTGAGGCTATGGGATGTCCGAAAGGGTGATCTGATAAGGAGGATGAAAGGCCACGGAAGAAAGGTGAGGGTTGTCTCATATAGTCCCGACGGCACTCTCATCGCCTCCGGGGGATTCGACGGAAGGGTATTGCTGTGGGACGGCAGGACGGGGAGGTTTATCCGAGAGTTTGCGAGAGCTAAGGAGGGTATCAACAGTCCTATAACTGCACTCGCGTTTTCTCCCTCAGGCGATCTGCTCGCCTTCAGTTCATACGGCAGAGGGGTTATTATCAGGGCGATCAAATCGGGCAAGGATGTGGCGGAGTTCCCCGAGCGGTATGTCATGTCCCTCGCGATCAGCCCCGACGGCAAGCTCATAGCGCTGGGCGAAAATTCGGGGAGGATCACCATACGATCCCTCCCCGGCGGGAAGCTGAAAATGAGGTTTGAAAGCGTCGGCATACTCCCCTCTAGCCTCGCCTGGAGCTACGACGGGAGAAAGGTGGCCTTCGGGAGATCGGATGGCGATCTAGAGCTATACTTCGATTTCGACGAGCTCTCCCTCGAAGGCATATCCCGCTCCACGGACATCCGATGGATCGAACCGGTGACGAGATGGGGGAAGATGAGCCTGGAATGGGGAAGCGGGGCCTGTCAACTGGATGTGTTCTACAGAGGTCACAAATCCGTCAGCATAAACACCGACCCATATGTGGATGGGGGGATCACCTGTTTCGCCTTCACGCCTAAGGGGGATGTGGCGGTGGGAACCGCCTTCTCGCTGGCCTTATACGATGGGCGGACAGGAGGAAGAATCCGCAGGTTCATCGGACACACCGGCAGGATAACCGCCGTAGCGCCGTCTCCTGACGGCAGATTTCTCGCCTCAGCCTCCACCGACAGGACCGTCAGGATATGGAACGTGGAGAGGGGCGAACTGCTGCTATCCCTCTTCGTCACGAAGAGACGGGATTGGATCTGCTGGTCGTCTGAGGGCTATTACGCCTCCTCGGCCTCAGGCGACAGGTTTATCGGATGGCAGGTGAACAGGGGTAGAGGAAACGCCGCCGAATATTACTACGCTCACCAGTTCAAGGGGAAGTTCTATCGCCCCGACATAGTGAAGCTCGCCTTCGCGGAGGGGAACGTCGAAGCAGCGATGAGATCGAAGGAGGCGGTCGTCCCGGCGGGAGGGATATCCTCGATGCTGCCGCCTGAGGTCCAGATACTCCATCCCAAGGACGGGGCCGTGTTGAAAAGCTCCCCCATCACCCTCCGCCTGAAGATCATCAGCCGGAGGGGAGCGCGGTCAGCTTCCACCATCATGCTCTTCGTCAACGGTAGACCTGTCATCGGGCGAGATCTTAAGCTCACCCCTACAGGTGTAAGATCATCCAAGCAGGTGGTGGAAAAGGAGGTGCCGCTCGTTGAGGGAGAGAACGTGATATCGGCGATGGCGGCCACCGGAAACTCCTCCTCCCTGCCGGTCAGCGTCACGGTGACTTATCTGCCCGAAAACGTACTCGTCAAACCCACCCTCTACATCCTCGCCATCGGGGTGAGCGGATATCCGAGGAAGGAGTGGAGGCTGAACTTCGCCGATGAGGACGCTAAAAGCTTCGTCAGGTTTTTCAAGGGACAGGAGGGAAAGCTCTACGGAAAGGTTGAGGCCAAGCTGTTGGTCGAATCGGAGGCAACCAGGGATAACATACTCGACGGGCTTGAATGGTTGTCCAGATCGGCAACTCAGAGGGATGTGGTTATGGTCTTCATCTCCGGTCATGGCGTTCAGGATGAGAGGGGGAACTACTATTTCTTCCCCTATGATGGCAATCTCGATCACCTGTTGCGGAGCGGGGTGAGATGGTATGACTTTCAGGAGACGCTGAGCTCGCTCCCGTGCAAGGTAATCCTGTTCGTGGATACCTGTCACGCCGGAGCCGTTTCGGGAAGGAAAGGAGTGAGGATGGACGACATGATAAGGGATCTCGTGAGCGAGGAGAGCGGGGTGGTGGTCATGGCGGCCTCGACCGGAAGAGAGGTCTCAGTGGAGCTGCCCGATCGTAAACACGGCGCCTTTACCTTCGCCTTGATAGAGGGCTTAAACGGAAAGGCTGATCTGAACGGAGATGGAGCCGTGTATTTGACAGAACTGGACGCCTATCTGACCGATCGAGTGAAGGAACTGACCAAAGGCACTCAACATCCTACCACCCAGAAGCCGACGACAATTAGGTCATTCCCACTGGCGTCGATCGACAAATAGAGTGTCTAGAGCTACGCTGAGAAAAGCACCAAAGAGGTCAAACGAGATATTCAGGAGGGTGATATGGAGATAAAAGCTGCCGCCTCAGCGGCTGAGATCGTGGGCGACGATTCGATGCCGGGAGTATCCGCCCTCATTTCGCCCGCTGTTCACGTCGCTCGGGATAGAGATAAAGCGTCGCTCACCCTTCCGCTACACC
>CAZHVH010000212.1:2303-6118 GCA_964535855.1 uncultured bacterium | reverse complement strand
GCCATCCCATGCCACATCAGCTTGAGGGCTACAAGATGGCGGGGTCAGTAGGGTTGAGTCTGAGGAAGCTCTCCATCGCCATGCTCATCTCCACCGCCTTTACCGTCATGGTGGTGTTTTGGGAGTATCTATATCTCTACTACAGATTCGGCGCTTCATCCGGTTATTTCGGTCCCTGGACCTTAGGATTCGGACGGGAAACGTTCACAACCCTTCAGAACTGGATTTGCTATCCGACGGGAACTGACAGGATAGGGATCTCCTTTGTAGGAGCGGGGTTCCTGGTATCAACCGTCCTTATGCTTTTGAGGACCAGATTCCTCTGGTTCCCATTTCATCCTCTAGGCTATGCGATGGCCGGGGACTGGGGGATGTATAATCTGTGGAGCTGCTTCTTTTCAAGCTTCATCCTAAAGTGGGCTATACTCAAGTATGGGGGGTTAAGACAATATCGTAAGGCCGTTCCGTTCTTCCTAGGGCTTGCGCTCGGGGATTTATCCCTCGGAAGCGTTTGGAGCATCATGGGGATAGCGATGAACACAACGATATATCAGCCCTTCCCTTAATATCTGACCTTGCAATCGGCCCGGAGATGTAATAAAATGGAAGGAGATAAAGCGTATTCCGGAGGGATTTATGAACCTCAGATCGGTCTTACGATCCCTGCTGATCGTATCTGTCGTTCTCTGTCTCGGGTCTCTTACAAGGACGGATGGAAGCTTTCTGGATGCTCCGTTTCACTCTGAGCCGTTAGGACTCGGCGGGGGCGGCGCTATGTACCGTCCCGTCATCTCCCCACATAACCCGAATCTGATGTTCGTCTCATGCGATATGGGAGGATTCTACCGCTCGATAGATGGCGGGAAAACGTGGACGATGATCGACGGCCGCCAGATGAGCGGATCGCCGGATACCCCGATCGCATTTCACCCGACCGATCCGAATACGATCTATGCCTATGGCTTCGGTGCCTTACGGATATCGACCGATGGTGGAATCACGTGGCGTCCGCTCATCGATAATCCTCCCTGGCAGGATAATCAGGTGATCGCCATTGGAACGGATCTGGAAGATCCGGAATTCATGCTGGTCGGAACGGAGGATTCCGCCTATCGTTCAACTGACGGCGGCAGAACATGGCGGATCTGTGAAGGGGTGAGCGGGCGGGTGGTGGGATTTTACATCGATCCGACCTCTCCCTCGGGGAATCGAACCTGCTTTGTCGCCACCGATAGGGGTGTATATCGTTCCGATGATGGGGGTAGAAGCTGGGTCGAAAAAACGGAGGGGCTTCCCTGGGGTGAAATCCGGGATTTCGCCGCCGGCGCGGATCTGAAGTCCGGGCGTGTCATACTTTACGTCACGATCCCAAGTCGGATCGTCAACGGCAGATTCGCCGGCGGGGTCTATAGATCGCTCGATAAGGGCGAATCATGGCAGAGCGCCATGGGAGATGGCATCAACACGGAGATAGGTTTGAAGGACGAATACGGGCAGGGGGAGATCGCCCAGTACTATTTCATCGCCTGTGGCGAGGCTAAGCCTGAAACCGTTTACGTCACGAATACCGGCACCGGCTATTGGCCGCCGTATCATTTCACCGTCTACCGCAGCGATGATGCGGGGGATACATGGCGATACTGTTTCAACGGCGATCCGCGCTTTAAGGAACATAACGTCGAGAACGGATGGGTCGTCTGGGATATAAACTGGGGATGGGGCGGAGATGCGCTGGGATTCGGCATCTGTCCGACCGACCCGTCGGTGGCAGCTTACACGAACAGCGGGGAGATCTACATCACACACGACGGCGGGAGAAGCTGGCAGTGTGGATACTCACGCCGTGCTCCGGGGCAGGGCGCCCCCGGGAAAAATCAGCGATGGAGCTCTGTCGGTTTAGAGGTCACCACCACCTGGAACTACTATATCGATCCACATAGGAAGAACATCCATTATATCTGCTACACCGACATCGGTTTCGCCAGAAGCGAGGACGGCGGGGAGACATGGCAACACAGCACGGACGGATCGCCGTGGCAGAACACCTTCTATGAGCTGGCGTTCGATCCCGATGTGCCGGGGTTGATCTGGGCTGCCGTGTCGGATCAACACGATATCGGACATTGGTCCAACATCGAAGGCCCGCTCGCCGGAGGCGGTGTGGTGGTCAGCAGGGACTTCGGCAGAACCTGGCGGACGTCCAGCTTAGGGCTTCCCGATGCCCCTGCGGTTTCCATAGTTATCGACCCTAAATCGCCGCCCGAAGGCCGTCGTCTCTGGGTCGCCGTGTTCGGATACGGCGTCTATCGTTCCGACGACGGCGGAAAGTCGTGGACGAGAAAGTCGAACGGTTTGGGCAATCCGGGGAATATGCATGTTTATTCACTAAGGCTTCATCCCGACGGAACCTTATTCTGTCTGATCACCGGTAAACGGGATGGCATGGACTTTCCCCTTCCCGGAGGATTATGGATAAGCCGTGACGGCGGCGAGTCATGGCGTCCGATAGCTGACTCCCTTAACCTCTACTGGCCTATGGGCTTCGCCGTCCATCCTAAGGACAGCCGGATCATCTATCTCTGCGCCTCAGATGCCCCACGGCTCGGCGGAGGTGGGCTTTACAAGACAACCGATGGCGGCAAGACATGGCGCAAACTGGATGTCTATTTTCCCCCTGAATACCTGTCATACGTCCACACCTTCACCCCTGTCATCCATCCGCTCAATCCGAATATCGTCCTCCTGACCACCGGGACACACGGGATCTTCGTGAGCGAGGATGACGGTGAGACCTGGCACGAGTGGAAGGCGATCCCGTTCATGAACACACACCGGATAACCTTCGATCCCTCCAACAGCGATGTGATGTACATAACCACCTTCGGCGGAGGGGTGTGGAGGGTAACTATGGAGGGCACCTCCGATAGGACACCGCCCGATATCGGCGGGTTGATCCCCGCACCCGATTCCATCCTCACCGATCCGGAGACAACCATCCAGGCTCGTATCACGGATAACACCGATCAATTGGATACCTCCTCCATACTCCTTTTGCTGGATGGGGTCAAGGTGTCGTATCTGTTTAAGGATGGGGTTCTCACCTATACGCCGAAATCGCTCTCCGCCGGCAGGCACACTGTTACCGTCAGAGCGAGCGACATCTTCGGAAACACGGCGGAGAAGACGTGGTCTTTCACGGTGAAGATCGAGGTCGAAAAGCCGTGGGATGTGAACGGCGATGGCGTGGTAAACATATTCGATATCGTGATCGTCGGCAGAAATCTAGGGAGATCCGGTGAAGGATTGTCCTCCGATGTGAACGGCGATGGGAAGGTGAATATCTTCGATATCGTGATCGTGGCGGTGCATATCAACGAGACCGCTGATCATGCCGCTCCGTCTTCTCCGTTGTTGCCGGTTGGGCTGAGAAGGGAGGAGCTCGAAAGGTGGATCGTCGAGGCTCGCGAGGCTGATGACGGATCTGAGCTCTTCAAAAACGGAATCGAAGTGCTCGAGAGGCTTTTGGAGACGATTCCTCCTGAGCGTACCTCGCTGCTCCCCTGCTATCCCAACCCCTTCAATTCGGAGACGTGGATACCCTACCAGCTCAGCAGGCCGTCGGATGTTTCCATCATCATCTATGATCTCTTAGGCAGGGTTATCAGGCGATTCAATCTGGGCTATCACCGGACGGGGGGTTATCGGTCGCGATCGAGATCCGTGCGTTGGGATGGCACCAACGATGTCGGCGAGCCGATCGCCAGCGGCGGCTATTTTGTCATGCTCAGGACGGAGGATTATCGGGGGATATGCCG
>CAZHVH010000212.1:0-2203 GCA_964535855.1 uncultured bacterium | reverse complement strand
AGAGATGAGCCGTAAAATCCCGAGAAGGGAATTTCTAACCTCCCTTCTCAAGGGAGGTATGATAGCGACATTCTCCAAATTCGCCTTAAACACCTCTTATCCTGAGGAGGGAAAGATGAGTAAGCATCCTAACCTGCTGTTCGTGTTCGCCGATCAGATGCGCGGGGTGGACATGGGATGCGCGGGCAACGATCAGGTTCGAACGCCTAACATGGATAAACTCGCCTCTGAAGGGGCGCTCTTCACACACGCCTATGCCAATTGTCCGGTCTGCACGCCAAGCAGAGGGACGATCCTCACCGGAAGATATCCCCTCTCACATCGTGCCCTGGCCAACGATCTGCCTCTGCCTGTTTCGGAGGTGACGATCGCCGAGCTGCTGCGAGATAGGGGATATAGGACGGGATACATAGGCAAATGGCATCTCGACGGCGTCCCACGCGGCAAATTCACCCCGCCGGGACCGAGAAGGCAGGGGTTTGACTTCTGGGCGGCCTGGAACTGCGCCCACAGCTACTTCAACGGAAGACTCTACCGCGATACGCCCGAGCCGATAAAGCTGGAGGGATACGAGCCGATCGGGCAGACCGATCTCGCCATCCGATTTCTGAGGGAGAACGCGGGAAATCCCTTTTGCCTTTTCCTCTCATGGGGACCGCCTCACGCCCCCTACGATCAGGTGCCCGAGAGGTATAAGGCCCTGTATGATCCGGCTCAGATCCGGCTCCGGCCGAACTTCCGGATGAAACCGCCTCACCCTTTCAATGACATCGCGGGAGGGCGAGACCCGAGAACGACCATCGCCCACTACTACGCCCATATCACAGCGCTGGATGAGCAGCTGGGCAGGTTGCTGAAAACCCTTGAGGAGCTAAGGCTGAATGAGAACACGATCGTCGTCTTCACGTCCGATCACGGCGATATGCTCTGGTCACATGGTATGGCTAAGAAGGAGCAGCCGTGGGAGGAATCGATCCGGATACCGTTCATAATCCGGTGGAAGGGGAAGATTCCGGAGGGACGCAGATACGATACACTCATCAGCACGGTGGACTTCGCTCCCACGCTCCTCGGGCTTATGGGGTTTGAGATCCCGGGATATATGGAGGGGATGGATCTCTCCCATATCGTGCTCGGAAAGGGAGGAGACGAGCCGGAGTCCGTGTTCCTGACGGAACCGGTGATAGTGGATCAGGGCTTACACCAGGGAGTAAGGGAGTGGAGGGGCGTTCGGACGAAACGGTACACCTACGCCAGATGGTTCGACGGTGAGGGATGGGTGTTGTATGACAACGATGCCGATCCTTACCAACTGAACAACCTCATAAACTCGACCGAGTTCGCCCCCGTGCGCGATGAGTTGGAGTCCATGCTGCGTGAATGGCTGAGGCGAACCGGAGATGAATCGCTTACGTGGCGAGAGAACATCCGCCGCCTGGGCCTTATAGATCTATGGAACGCCCGTGAAAGGGAGTTACATCCTAAAAATCCGAGAATCCTAAAATAAGAGGGGTGACTTTCATATGAAGATAAAACTCATAGGTTGCCTCCTTTTTTCATTCACCTTAACCCTTATAGCGGCCGCGGTGGAGGTCGACGAACATACCGTGGCGCTGTGGCTTTTCGATGAGGGCGAGGGAAAGGTCGTCAA
This sequence comes from uncultured bacterium, assembly GCA_964535855.1. GTDB lineage: Bacteria > Poribacteria > WGA-4E > B28-G17 > B28-G17 > JAGGXZ01. The sequence continues at coordinate 552 of CAZHVH010000212.1, read as the reverse complement.
GGATCTTTCGGGCAACGGAAATGACGGGAAGATCATGGGGGGAATAAAATGGGTGAACGGCAAGTTCGGATTCGGCCTGCAGGGTAACGGCGCGGACGGATATGTCCTCGTGCCGGACAGCGACTCGCTCGATCTGACGGAAGGACTGACTATAGAGATGTGGCTCTACCTGAACAACTACTCCACGGCTGGCGGCAACGGCGTGACGAAGGAGACCAGCTATAAGGTCGGGGTTAACTCCTCCAAGAAGCTGATGCTGAGGATAACGAGCTCCAAAGGCGCCTGGGCTCAGATGGTAGTGCAGAGTAAAAGCGATGTGCCGCTGAAATCATGGCATCATGTGGCGGGCACATACGACTCCGCCTCGGGAGAGGCCAAGCTGTACATGGACGGCGAGCTCGTCGGAGAGGGTAAGCTCGGCGGGACGATCATACCGAATAATAATCCCCTGTGGATCTGCAGGGGACAGGCGCCGTTTCTGGACGGGATAGTGGACGAGGTGCGGATCTCCTCCGTAGCCCGATCCCAGGAGGAGATAAAGAAGTCCATGGG
>CAZHVH010000211.1:0-6120 GCA_964535855.1 uncultured bacterium | reverse complement strand
CCGCCGAGCTCCACCCCTTCGTAAAGCTGCTGGGCTATCATCATGGTTTTTCGGGCAGGGAACCTGAATTTCCTGTTCGCCTCCTGTTGAAGATTGCTGGTTATAAAAGGCGGCGGGGGCGTTTGTCTTCGTACCCGCCGTTTAATCGATTCGACCCGGAAGGTGAACCCTTTGAGTTTTTCGGCGATCGATCTGGCCTCCTCCTCGCCGATCGTAAATCCCCTTCCCTCTATCTCGGCCTTTCTATCCCCTATGGCGACCAACCTTGCGGTGAACGGCTCACCCGATTCACCCACAAGTTTTGCGGTTATAACCCAGTATTCCTGAGGCTGGAATTTCTCCCGCTCCTCCTCACGTTCACATACCAATCTGAGCGCCACCGATTGGACCCTTCCGGCGCTCAGGCCCTTTCTGACGTTCCTCCAGAGTATAGGGCTGATCTGATACCCAACTAATCTATCCAATACCCTTCTAGCTTGCTGGGCGTTTACCAGATTGAGGTTGATGTCCCCAGGATTTTTCAACGCCTCCCTGATAGCCCTCCCGGTTATCTCGTTGAAGGTTATCCTGTAGATGGGTTTATCGATCTTACCGAGAGCCTGTTTAATGTGCCAACATATCGCCTCACCCTCTCTATCGGGATCGGCAGCGAGGTAGACCTTATCGGCCGATTTTGCGGCCCTGCGAAGCTCCCTGATCACCTTCTCCTTGCCCTTTATGGTGACATACTGGGGCTTAAATCCGTCCTTTATGTTCACGCCCAGCCTTTTTTCGGGCAGATCCCTAATATGTCCCAGGGAGGCCTTCACGGTGAAGTCCTTCCCCAGGAATTTGTTTATCGTCTTCGCCTTGGCTGGCGATTCGACCACAACGAGCGATTTAGCCATGAAGGCTAATCACCGCCTTTCAGGAATTTCAGGAGGTAGACCGCTGGCAGAACCCCTTCCTCCTTGGATACCATCGAGACCGCTCTTTCGATGACGTCATCCCTGCCGATCTCGGGGTATGGTAGACTCATCACATCATCTATCAGCTCATCCACCTGCTGAGCTGATAACACCCCAAAGTGAGCCAGCATGGCGATCGCCCCCTGTGCTTCGAGGCTGAGCCTGTGTCTCTCATAGTCGCTCAGCACCCTGATGGAGCTATCCGAGGCTGGAAGGTCACTGAAATGGGCTTCGATCGTGTCTATCTCGGAGAGCATCTCCAGCGCCTCCTCGATCTCCTCCATATCGAAGCCCTTCTCCAGCAGCTCCTCGACGATAACCTCCTCGGTAAGAGTTTTATCGGATTGAAAGAGCATTCTCTTAACGAGATATGTCAGGATATCTTTAATTCGCCCTTGAAACATAATCATCTCTCCCAGAAGAACTTCAATAGATCGGTCAGAACGGACTTCATCTCCCTTCTATGTACGATGAGATCGAGCATGCCGTGCTCCAGGAGGAACTCCGATCTTTGAAAATTGGGGGGCAGTTCCTCGCGTATGGAAGCTCTGGATCGCGGTCCGGCGAAACCTATCATGGCCCCCGGCTCGGCCATTATGATGTGGCCGAGGGATGCAAAACTTGCAGCCGTTCCTCCCATGGTCGGATGGGTGATGACGGAGATGTAGAGCAGCCCTGCCCCCGATAACCTTGCACAGGCGGCGCTGGTTTTGGCCATCTGCATCAGGGCGATCGTTCCCTCCTGCATTCTTGCCCCTCCGCCGAATGCCGATACGATCACCACAGGTAATCTCTTCTGCAACGCCCTTTCCATACATCGGGTTATCTTCTCGCCGACGACCGATCCCATACTTCCCATCCTAAAGGCCGGCTCGCCTATCGCTATGACCGTCTCATATCCACCGATTCTGCATTCCCCTGTAAGCATCTCCGACTTGAGCCCGGTTTTTTCCCTGTCCTGGGATAATTTTTCCTCATAACCCGGAAAGTTGAGCGGGTTTGTGGAGTAAAGGTCGGAATCATATTCGATGAAGCTGTTCTCATCGGCGAGCATTTCAAGCCGCTCAAAGGCGCTCATAAGATGGTGATAACCGCATTTCGGGCAGACCTTCAGCTGCCGTCTAAAATCCTCCTCATCCATTCGATATCCGCAACCACGGCATTCGATCTCCCTCATCGTCAACCTAATGGGTGCCTCCACGTTAAAAATACTTGCAATCGATATCAAATCTCTGTTATAATACACTTTTGCCCGAACCTTGTCAAGAATACACCTCTTTCCCCCTTCGTTTGATGCCATTTTGACACGCTACGTGCCGGTTTTTCGGATCGATGTGCGTCGAAACACCTGTTATGAAAGAATCTGCTGGGCTCGCGATGGTTGGCATCTCTCTTGCTATAAGTATCCTCTCTTGGGAAAGGAAATCGGGCAAAACAGGGTGAGAGAAAGGATGAGGAAGAAGATTAGGGTTCTACAAGGAGAATACATAGGAGACGAGCTGATAGTCAGGGATGATATCTCAGATGAGCCGATAGCTGCTGTCAGCAATGATGAATCTCTGTTCCCCGATCTGGACGATGATGATATAGAGGAGATCCTCGCCAAAGGTAAGATCGGATTCGAGGAAGGGGTTAAGGAGAGCGAAGAGCATCGAGACGATATCCACGGGGAGCTGGATAGTTCCATCATCTCCTACCTCCGCCGCATAGCCAAAGTTCCGCTCCTCACCCCCGAAGAGGAGAAGATGCTCTTCATGGAGCTCGACAGACAGAGGAGAAAGCTGAGGCAGGGACTGAGAAAACTTTTCCCGGAGCGACAGCGCAGAATAGAGAGACAGACGCCTAAACGGGGCAGAAAGGGAAGCAAGGTCAGGAACTCCATAGCGAAGCAGACCCTGAGGATGATAGAGGAAGCTCGCAACATGCTGGAGGCCGAAGAGGTGATCCAGATCGCATATGCTGAAGAGAAAGGGATGGACCTGGAGGAGCTTAGGAAGACGCTTAGACAGATCGTTGAGGCGGATGAGCAGATAAAAAGGGTGAAACACAGGATCGTCGAGTCCAACCTGCTCCTGGTGGTCTCGATAGCTAAGGATCATGCTTTCGGCAACGCCTGCCTGTCGCTCCTGGATCTGATCCAGGAGGGAACGATCGGATTGATGACCGCCGTGGATAAGTTCAACTATCGCAAAGGCTTCAGGTTCAGCACCTATGCCACCTGGTGGATAATGCAGGCGATAAAGCGGGCGATAGATCAGCATAGCAAGACCGTTCGCACGCCGGTTTATATCGCTGAGACCAGGCGTGCTATCAACCAGGCAGCGCAGAGGATAGCCCAGAGAATCGGCAGAGAGCCTAATCTGGATGAGTTGGCGGAGGAGATGGGCATCTCAAAGAGCAAGCTTTTGGATGTGCTTCAGAGCTCCCGCGATACCATCTCGCTCGATATGCCTCTGGAACAGGAGGGGGATGCAACTTTTGCAGATCTGATAGAGGCCAAGAACTCACCCTCACCCGAACAGGAGGTCATGGATAAGATCCGAACCGAGATCATCGAGCAGGTCCTCGATACCCTCCATCCGCGGGAGGCAAGGGTGATAAAGATGAGATTCGGATTGCAGGACGGAACCTACTACACCCTGTCGCAGATCGGAAAGCTCCTTGACGTAAGCAGGGAGAGGGTCAGACAGATCGAGGAGGAGGCGCTTAAAAAGCTAAGACACCACAGCCGAATTCAGTACCTGAAGGATTTGCTCTGACAGTTTATCGCACCCCCTCAAAGGGAGGGAGGTTTCCCCCGACCTTCCTCCCTTCCAAGTTTTTCCGCCTTCCTCGTTTCAACGTATCCCCGAAATAACCGACGTTGAGAACGCCACTTGACATCGCTGGGGAGATATTGTATAATGACTGATGAATCAGTCAATAGGAATTTCAGGAGGTTATACGTTATGGCGATTGAATTTTCGGACCTCAAGATCGAACCTTATCCGCTCCAGCCCGGCAAAAAGGTGAAGGTCACCTGCCGGATCACCTCGCCGGATGGCATCGAATCGGTCAAGGTCTACGACCCAAGGGGATGGGTCCTGACGGCCTATGACGACGGGACACATGGCGATGAGGTCGCCGGCGACGGCATTTACACCCTCGTGGAGGACGTGCCCTATGACGCTCCCCCCGGCGAATATACCCTCACGGCGGTTATCACCGATAAAAAGGGAAACGTCGTCCGCAAAAATCTCACCATCAGGATAGCCTGAGAGATGAAGGGGCGAGCTTCTCTCGCCCCTCATAATCTCAAACCGCCATTGGCAGATCTAGCTCCCATATGGCCTTTACCCTTGACCGTCTCGGATAACTTTTGTATCATAACATCCACAGACCATGGGATCAGGGTGATATATGGGTAGGATATCGAAGTTCATGATGTGGGCTGCAACGGCATCGATTCTGATCGGTATACTCCTTATGTGTCAGCCCTTTACCTTCCGGTTGTACCCGAAGGGTTTCGGATTTTTAGGTGTGGGCACGGTTCTCTACATAGTAAGCTCTCATATCAAGGTGAGGGAAGATGGCGGCAGTTCAAGTTAAGAAATTACGCAAAACTTTCGGCAAGGTGGAGGCGGTCAAGGATATAAGCTTCGAGGTAGATGACGGCGAATTCGCCGTGATGCTCGGCCCCTCAGGATGTGGCAAGACTACCACCCTCAGATGTATAGCGGGGCTTGAACGGCCCGACAGAGGGGATATCCTTTTCGACGGGGAGAGGGTGAACGATCTGACGCCAGCTCAGCGCAACATCGCCTTCGTATTTCAGTTCTATGCCCTCTATCCTCATCTGACCGTCCGGGATAACGTCGCATTCCCCCTTCGGGCCGAGGGGCTTTCCAAGGAGGAGATCAAGCGTAGGGTGGACGAGGTGCTGGAGCTCTTGGAGATCGAGGATGTAGCTGCTGAGAAACCCCGCTCCCTCACGGCCGACCAGAGACAGAGAACCGCTCTCGGCAGAGCCATCGTGCGAAGGCCGAGGGTTTTCCTCCTAGACGAACCTCTCAGCAACCTTGACGCGAAACTCCGCGAAAGGATGCGAGGTGAGCTCAAAAGGCTCCAAAGGGACTTAGGAATCACGACCATATACGTAACGCATGACCAGATAGAGGCTATGTCGATGGCCGATAAGATAATCGTCATGAACGAGGGACTTATCCAGCAGATCGGCACCCCCAGAGAGGTTTATCACAGCCCTGCAAACCTCTTCGTCGCCAACTTCATCGGAAGCCCCGGCATGAATTTCATAAGATGCAGATACGTCAGGGAAGAGGGGAAGTTGATCGGCGATGGAAAAGCCTTTACTATCCCCGTAAGCAGGGAGATCAGGGAGTACCTTAACGGGCTTTCGGATACAGGGGTTATCCTAGGCATCCGGCCTGAGAACATCGAGCTCTGTCCAAAAACCGAGGGTGACCGATCGTTGGAGGTCGTCGTCGACCTCCTGGAACCGATGGGATCGAGCAACATCATCAACTTGATGGTGGGCGATCAGATGATAAAGGCGATATCCACTCCGGATTTCAAGCCTGAAAAGGGCGAACGGTTGAGTATATCGCTCAGGGAGGTATGCCTGTTCGATCCTCAAACTGGGCAGGCGTTCGCGAGTGTGGAGGGCGAAAAGCTATGGCAGAGGTGAGGCTGGAGGGGATCTCAAAAAGGTTCGGCCGCGTTCAGGCGGTGAAAGAGCTCTCGATTAAAGTCGAATCGGGAAAGTTCACCGTTCTGTTGGGACCGACGGGAGCGGGTAAAACGACTACCCTTCGCATAACGGCTGGTTTGGAGAGACCCGACGAGGGGGAGGTTTATCTGGACGGGAGAAAGATAACGGATCTACCTCCTCAGGAGAGGGATATGGCCTTCGTATTCCAGAATCTGGCTCTCTATCCGAGATACACCGTCTTCGACAACATCGCCTCGCCCCTCAAAGTTAAGGGGATGAATCGAGATGAGATCGAGAGGAGGGTCAAAAGGGTCGCCGACATACTCCACATATCGCATCTGCTTGACAGGAAACCCGCTCAGCTGAGCGGAGGCGAAAAGCAGAGGGTTGCTTTAGGAAGGGCGATGGTCAGGGAACCGAACCTGTTTCTGCTAGATGAGCCGATAAGCGCTCTGGACGCTAAGC
>CAZHVH010000210.1:0-6196 GCA_964535855.1 uncultured bacterium | reverse complement strand
TGAAGGGGGTGCTCGGACCGATACAGCGCAAATTGGTCGACGCCATAAAGGCCGCTGAGGATCTATCGGGCGAGGGGATGCTTTTCGTATCGACCACCATCGGCTCTACGGATGAAACGAAGGAACAGCTCGTGATGGCCCAGGAGGTCAACACACCCATCTGCTGTCTTCACGGCGGATGGCTGGATAGATGGCCGATCGAAGAGGGGAGGTTTAAGGGATTGGAGGATCAGCTGAAGATGATCCGCGACGCGGGGATGATCCCCGGAACGGCCTGCCATAACGGGGAAAGGATGCGGCTGGCGCAGGAGCTCGGCTATGATCTCCAGCTCTTTGTCATACCGGTCAATAAGATGGGATTTCTGATGAACCCCTCTAAGGAGGCCGTGCTGGAGGCGGTGGCACAAAGCTCAAAGCCGGTTATCGCCATAAAGCCCCTCGCCTCAGGGAGGTTCGATGAGAATAGGATAGAGGAATGGCTCAGGTGGACCTACTCGCAAAAGGGCGTCTGCGGAACGGTCATAGGGTTCATGAGCGAGGAGGAGGCGGAGGAGGATATAGAGATACTCAAGAGGATACTCATCGGTGAGATGGGATGATCTGGATGCTGCTTCTGGGCATCCTCTGTGCCTCGCCGAAGCTGAACCTTCAATTGGAGGCGGGGATCAACGGGCTGTGCAAGCGGGGCGGGTGGGTTGAAACGCTGATCCTGATGGAGACGGGCGAGGAACCTCTTAGCGGAAGGGTTAGGGCGAGGATAGAGGGAGAGGATGTAGCGGCGCTGGTTGAGGTGTATGTCCCGTCCTATGCCAGGCGTGCCCTCAGATTGAACCTGCCATCTCCGAACTTCCCCTCTCAGCTTCAGGTGGAGATCGAGGATGAAGGTGGTGAGACGCTTATCGCTCGTAAAGCCGACCTTTATCCACTGAGGGAACAGGATCTGATCGTCGCCTTGGTCTCGGATGTAAGAGAGGATCTGAGCTTTATCGATGGCAAGGTCATCTCGATAGATAAGTCGCCGCTCGCCAGGAATCAAATCATCAGGGCGGTGACGATCCCACCTGAACGGATCGACAGGGCGATAGAACTCGCCGATGTTGATTTGATCTTCCTCCATTCATATCTCCCCGATGAGGGTAAAATTAAAGAGCTCAGAAGGTGGGTCGCCTCAGGCGGTACGCTGATCACGTGTAAGGGATTTGAGACGGAAGGGCTGACACCGGCGCGGGTTAAAAGAAGCTTGAAACCCATAACTATAAAGATGCCATCTCTCTTCTCCGGTGAGCTGGAGATCGCTGAGGTGGAACCCGAGGGCAAAACGCTCTTGAGGACGCTGCACCCAAGTCCTTACCCCCTCATAACCTCAAAAGGATTCGGCGACGGAGTGCTCATGTATATCGCCTTCGATCCGTTCTCCTCATCTTTCGTCTCACCTCAAGGGGGGGAGAGGTTCTGGAAGAGGTTGATCCTATACAGCCGACCGAACATCAAGCTCTTCAGGGTGTACGACCCACAGCATAGATTCCAACACAAGGTGATCTCGGCCTTGGGCTTTCGAAGGGGACGAAGCATCCTCTTGATCCTCTCATTGTATCTGGGTGCATATGTCGTGATCCTTTCCCTTCTGGCTTTGTTGGGCAGGGGATTAAGGTCATTCCTGATCCTTTCGTTCCTCATCTCCCTTGCCGTTGCAATCCAGATAACCTTCGGGAATAAGGTTGAACTTCGAAGGTTCGCCCTTCTCAGGGTGTACGGAGGCGAGGAGGTGGCCTTTAAATCGGAATGGCTCAACGTCTCGTCGAGCTTCAAGTCCAAGGTGAGATTAAAGCTGAAAGGAAGGGTGATTGCGCCGACGGTAGGGTCTCAGTTGCCCATCCTCCTACGTCCGGATAAGGACACCTTCGAGATGAATCTCAGTCCCTTCTCAAACGTTTCGCTCCATGCTGAATCAACGGAGGAGTTCAGCGGAATAAGCATGAGGATCGGTGAGGGCGAGGTGGAGCTGATAAACGATTCACCCTATGATCTGAGCGATCTGATCGTATCCGGAAGCGGCAGGTTAGGCTCGATCAACTATCTGGCAAGCGGCGTTCAGGCGAGGGTGGAACTGGGAGAAGATCTGTCCTATCAGAACATCCTGAGTTTATCCCCCTCCTCCCCTTCAAGGAGGAAATTTTTCGAATCGGCCCTTAAGGAAGGGGTCCTAAACTATCTGATCGAGGCACATCTGGATTTCATCGTCGCATGGATAGAGGATAAAAGAGGGGAGGTAATGTTGATCTACCGACCATCCTGATCGTTTTTCTTGAAGGGCTTGCTGTTGATTCCGTACTTCTCCATCCTGTACTGGAGCCTTCTCCGGGATATTCCGAGGAGCCTCGCAGCTTCCACCTGATTTCCCTTTGCCTTTTTCAAGGCCGAGAGGATCAGCTGTCTTTCGACCTCCTCAAGCGATATTCCCTCCTCGGGTATCTCAATTTGAGTCTCAAACCTAAGAGACGCCGATCCGGCATCAGATTTAATCTCCTCAGGTAGGTCATCCACATCTATCATATCCGAGTCGACCATGATGAAGGCGCGATGTATGACGTTTTCAAGCTGTCTGACGTTCCCCGGCCAATCATACCTTCTCAGAGCCGAGATCGCCCTAGGAGAGAGCGTTTTAGGCTCTACGCCGTACTGCTTTGCGAACTTATCGAGGAAATAATCGGCCAAGAGCGGTATATCCTCCTTTCTCTCCCTTAGAGGGGGCACATGCAGGGGGATGACGTTCAGTCTATAGTAGAGATCCTCTCTGAACCTGCCGGCCTTGACCTCCCGTTCGAGGTTCTTGTTGGTGGCCGCTATCACGCAGAGATCGACCCTTATAGGTTTTGTGCCTCCCACCCTCTGAAACTCCCTCTCCTCGATCACCCTGAGCAGTTTCACCTGCAAATTGGCATCCAGCTCACCTATCTCATCCAGGAATATAGTTCCGCCGTTTGCCTCCTCGAAAAGTCCGATCTTTCTGGTCTTGGCGTCGGTAAAGGCTCCCCTTTCATGTCCGAACAGCTCGCTCTCGAGCAAGGTAGCTGGGATGGCGCTGACGTTTACCGGGACGAACCTCCCCGATTTTCGTCTGCCGTAGCGATGGATGGCCCTAGCGACGAGTTCCTTGCCCGTGCCGCTTTCCCCCGTTATAAGGACGGTGTCCGGGCCGCGGAGGATGACCTTGGCCATCTCACGATATAGTTTCACCATCTTTGGGCTCTCACCGATTATACCCTCAAAGCGCGGTGCCTCTCCCTGCCTTCTCTCCTCCCCCTTCTCTATGTCTCTCAAGCTTAAGGCTCTGTCGATCTCCTCCAGCATTTTCCCCACGTCCAGGGGTTTCACGAGATAGTAGAAGGCCCCCTCACGCGTGATCATCTCTATGGCATCCTCCAGCTCCGCATAGGCGGTGATGAGGATGATCGGCACGTCCGGATCGATCTCCTTCGCCTTCCTCAACAGCTCCCTTCCCGTCATCTGGGGCATCCGGATGTCGGTTATCACCAGATCGACCGGTTTGGACTTGAATATCTCGAGCGCCTCATAAGCGGATGAGGCCGTCTCCACGTCATACCCCGCTTTGACGAGGATCTTACCAAGTATGTTCCTCTGCGCCTCATCATCGTCCACCACTAGAATCAGGTTTTTCATCATGAAATTCGGCGCGGGAAGTGCGCCTCACCTCCTTTCGCCTTTCAGATGTGCTCTTCTACATTTACGGCTCTCTCGCCCCGCTGTCTCCATCAAGCTGTTCGATGGATTCATCCAGGGATTTACAAAGGATCGCCTTATTCCCCACATGCTATTATACCAGTAACGGTTACCTTGGGCAAGCCATCTGTAGCTCTAGGATGTGTGTGGAGGTTTATTAGCTGTAGAGGTAAGCCGGGAATTCCCCTCGACTCTATCGCTCATTTCCCCCTCTGATGGGCAGGATGATCCTGAAGGATGAGCCCATCCCGACCTTGCTTCTGAGCTCGATCTTCCCTCCATGAGCCTCGACGATCTGAAGCGTCAGCGACAGACCGAGTCCCACGCCTCCCTCCCTCTCCTTCGTCGTGAAATAGGCGTCGAAGATCCTAGGCTGGATCTCATCCGGTATTCCCATCCCGGTGTCCCTTATCTCCACGACGGCCTTATTCAGAAATCTACCCCTTTCCAGCTTTGTGGTTATGTATATCTTTCCGCCCTTGGGCATCGCCTGGATGGCGTTCTGAATCAGATTATATATGGCCTGTCGGATCTTATCAGCATCCAAAGGCACATCTTTGAGCTCCCCACAGTATCTCTTGATGATTGAGATGCCGGCACCGTTAAAAGCGGCGTTGAATTCCGATAACACGTCGTCGATGAGCGATTCCAGATCCGTAGGCTCGATTTGAAGCGATGGCGGACGATTGAGGGTGAGAAACTGATCGGTTATCTGGCTCAGCCTTTTGACCTGTTTATCCATGATCTCCAGGCACTCCCGCGCCTCATTAAGGTCTTCCTCTGATACCTCACCGGATGAGATGATCGACCTAAGGTATTGGACCGTCATGCTGATGGAGTTAAGGGGATTTCTTATCTCGTGGGCCACACCGGAAGCCATCCTTCCCAGAGCCTCTATCCTTTCTCTGTGAGCCACCTTTATCTGTCGGATCATGTCCGCCAATCTGGAACTCACTCTGCCGATCTCACCCTTTGATCGGGAGACGACGAGGAAGTTCAAATCCCCTTCATCGGCCCTCTGGATTATCTCAATGAGGTTCTCAAGCGGCCGAATCACCATTCGTCCCGTTAGGAGGTTGATCAGAAATGCGAGGGAGATACTGGTCGCCAGGACGTATATCATGTGTATGAGCCTTAATTCCCAGAGATAGCTTGCCACATCCGGTGCGTCGAAGAGGATCTGAATGAGTCCCTTTTCGATCACTATGTTGGAGTCATCCTCGAATCGGGCCGATCTGGGATATGGGATGATCGCCTCTGTCACCCATCTGCCGTGGTACCGAGCGAGCCTATAGATCCGGATTCTCCCTCGAGATATCCTCTCATATCCTTCCCTATCTACGTTAACCATATTTCCTATCTCCCAACCTTTCAAGCTCGCTATGATCCTCCCCCCCTCATCCGTCACGTTAACGTCAACGATTTGATCCTCAACGCCCATCTCCCTGACGACGCTTCTGAGCTCTCTCTCTATCACCTTGGGATCAGACAGATCCTGCACGGTCGCCCTCAACACATCGGCTATATCACGGATCAATATCCCGCGGGAGATATCCTTCACTTGTCCCTCGATCCTGTCCTTTCTGAGCTTCACATCATCTATGACGAAGAAGAGGGCCATGAAGGTTATTATAAAGAGATTTATTATAAGCGTGTATTTCCACTGGAGCCGCATTCGGTCAACACTCTCCTGACGGCCTCCCTCCATTTTCCTCTCAATTCGATCCGCCTTTCATCCTCCATCTGAGGGGTGAATATCCTATCGACCTTACGGAGGGATCGGATCCGGTCTAGATCCCACATATCGACGCTCAATCCGGCCAAGTAGGCCGCTCCTAAAGAGGTGGTCTCCTTATGACCTGATCGCTCCACAGGCAGGTTCAAGATATCCGATTGAAACTGCATAAGGAAATCATTGGCCGATCCGCCGCCGTCAACCCGAAGAGCGGAGATCCTCATCCCGGAATCCCTTTCCATCGCCTCCATAACGTCGGCTACCTGATGTGCTATCGCCTCGAGCGTCGCCCTGACGATATGTTCCCTTCTGGTTCCCCTGGTGATCCCCAAGATAGCCCCCCTGGCGCGGCTATCCCAGTATGGTGCTCCGAGGCCGGTGAAGGCCGGAACGACATACACCCCACCTGTATCGCTCACGCTCAAAGCCATCTCCTCGCTTTGGGCCGCCGACTCGATTATCCCCAAACCGTCTCTCAACCACTGCACCGCCGCTCCCGCGATAAATACGCTTCCCTCAAGGGCGTACCGGGGCTCCCCCGTGACGGAACAGGCCAGAGTGGTAAGGAGCCCTTCATTCGAGTCAACGGGGTTTTCGCCCGTCTGCATCATCAAAAAGCAGCCCGTGCCATAGGTGTTTTTGGTCTCCCCCCTCTCAAAGCAGGTCTGGCCGAAGAGGGATGCCTGCTGGTCGCCGGCAACGCCGCATATCGGGATGCCT
>CAZHVH010000209.1:0-6224 GCA_964535855.1 uncultured bacterium | reverse complement strand
AATTGTTTTTCAAGAGGCGATTTGGTATAATTAACCATGCCACGGCGAGTGAAACTTATCAAGTCGATCAAGCATCTCTTTTATCTGCTCGCCGCGAGATTCCTCGTCCGCCTCATAAGAGGGTTAACTCCTGAAAGCGGACTGAGGATCGGGGAGGCCCTGGGAGACCTGCTCTGGCAGCTCGACTTTAAAGGTAGGAAAATCGCTCTGAGGAATCTGAGATCGAGCTTTCCCGATAGATCCTCCAGGGAGATACGGAGGATAGCGAGGCTTTGTTACAGAAATATAGGTATGAACATCGCCGAGTTCGGGAGGTTCTCGAATCTGACGCGTTCGGAGCTGATGCGGATGGTTCGATTTGAAGGCAGGGAGAATCTGGATAGGGCTTTGTCGCTCGGGAAAGGGGTTTTGCTGCTGACCGCCCATTTCGGAAATTGGGAGCTCTTAGGAGCGGCTCTAGCGGCGCACGGATATAGGGTGAACGCCATCGTTAGAAACTTGAGGGTCAAATCGCTGGATAGGATCGTGAACGGCCTTAGATCCGCTGCCGGTTTCAGGCCGCTTTCCAGAGAGAGAGGGCTTAAATCGGCCTTGTCCTCGCTTAAGAGGAATCAGATACTTGCTCTGTTGGCAGATATCGATACCAGATCGGAGGGGGTTTTCGTGGACTTTTTCGGCCGACCGGCCTATACGCCCGTGGGACCGGTGTTGATCTCGATGAAAACCGGAGCGCCAATCGTCCCCGCTTTCATAGCGAGAGAGGGGAAGGGACACAGGATATTCATAGAAGAGCCGATCAGGCTGACGGGGGATGTCAGGTCAGATACGCAGAGGCTGACCGAGGTGGTGGAGGGATTCATCAGAAGGTATCCACATCAATGGATATGGATGCACCGGAGGTGGAGGGAACGTTGAGGAGGCTCCTGATCCTGTCCCTGTTAGCTCTCTTCTTTATCGGCTGTTCGAACGAGGAAATCAGATCTCCCTCCGAATCGGAGAAGAAGCTGAACTATCAGCTATGGGGGTTCAGCGCGGAACACAGGAGAGATGGCAGGCTTAGGTGGCGCGTCAGGGGCAAGGAAGCGGTTTTCCTGAAGGATGGCAGGGTGCGGATCGTCGACCCCCTGCTGGTGATATTCGACAAAGGCGAAAAGGCAGCCGTGATCAAAGGGGAGGAAGGGGAGGTCGATCAGAACAGAGAGGATGTCAGGATAACTAGGAACGTGGAGGGAATTTCCCGTAAAGGTAGATTTTACACCCACGAGGTCGTCTGGAGGGATTCCCAAGGCAAATTGTTCGCCCCCGGAGAGGTGAAGGTGGTGAAGGGCAAATCGACGATGTGGGGGCGTGAGATGATCTCCGATCCGAACATGAAGTTCGTCGAGCTTAAAGACGTGAAATTCAACGTGAGGTCTGAGGATGAGAAACATGTCGAGGAACTTCCTCCAACACCGGAGGATTAAGGCTTTCGGATATCTGATCCCGTTCATCTTCCTGTTGATCCTCTCTCAGATGGCATGGGTTGAGGAGGGGAAACGGAAACCGGCGGCCGAGGAGGTGAAACCGGAGAAGGGATACATAGTCGGCAGCGCCGATGAGTACGAGGAGAACGAGAAGGACGGTGTGATTACATTCAGGGGAAACGTCAAGATGATCAGGGAGAACGGCTATCTCTACGCCGATCAGGTTGAGGTGCATAGAGACCCCAAAACGGGCGACGTGCTTAAGACCATAGCGGAGGGACATGTGGATATGAAGGATGGAGACCTGATCGCCAAGTGTGATAAGGCGATCTTGGACGAAGCCAACGATATCATAGAGCTATCAGGTTCAGTCGTCGTTATCAGGGGTTCCGATAGGGTGGAGGCTCCATATGTCAAGTATGACCGCAAAACCGGCAGGCGTTTCGGCAAAGGCGGGGTAAAGTTTAAGGTTCAGCTGAAGGAGAAAAAGGGAGAGAAGGAAAAGGCGCAAGAGAAACGATGAAACTCGCCACGCACGATCTGGTGAAGCGATACTCCAAACGAGTGGTAGTCGATCACGTCAGCATCGAGCTGGAACAGGGTGAAGTGGTTGGACTGTTGGGCCCGAACGGGGCGGGCAAAACCACCACCTTCTACATGATAGTCGGCATAGTCAGGGCCGACGGAGGACGTGTGACCTTGGGTGGACGTGATATCACATCTCTTCCCATGTATAAGCGTGCTAGGATGGGAATCGGATACCTTTCTCAGGAGCCGTCCATATTCAGGAAGCTCACGGTGGAGGAAAACCTCCATGCTGTGCTGGAGTTCAGCGGCCTTTCTGCCGATAAAAGAAGGAAGAGAGTGGAGGAACTGATGAGGGAGTTCGGTGTGGAACATCTTGCCCATCAGAAGGCCTATACCCTCTCCGGGGGGGAACAGAGGAAGGTGGAGGTAGCCAGAACCCTAGCCATGTCTCCATCCTTCGTCCTCCTGGATGAGCCGTTCGCCGGGATCGATCCCATAGTCGTCCATGATCTCAAGCAGATCATCCTTCAACTCAGGGACAAAGGGTTGGGAATATTGTTAACCGATCACAACGTCGCCGATGCCCTGGATGTGGTAGACAGGGCATATCTGATAGCCGATGGAAAGATAATGCTCTCCGGAACTCCGGAGGAACTTGTTGAAAATGAGATGGCTAGGAGGTTATACTTTGGTGAGGAGTTTAAACTTTAGCGCGGGGTAAGAGGTCATGAGGATATCACCTTCCCTTCAACAGGTGCAGAAAATCGTAATGACTCAGAAGCTCCAGCAGGCCATTCAGGTGTTGGCGATGAACAGGCTCGAGCTACAGCAGTTCCTCGAGCAGGCGATGGAGCAGAACCCGATCTTAGAGATCGAGGATGACTTGGAGGACGAGATCACCCTGGAACAGGAGTTGGATAGCCGCGATCTGGAGGTGAAGATCTGCCCGATATGCGGGGCTGAGGTGCCGTTGGATTACAAGAGATGCCCCAACTGCGGCGCTCCCCTCAACTCGATCCAGGAGGATGAGGACGAGATGCCGGACATAGATCTCGACTCCGTGTTCGACGACACCATAAGCATGACCGAGAGATTGACCTGGGAGGAGGAAGAGGAGGAGGATAGACCCAGGGACGATATCCCGGAGCCGGTCTCCTTCCAGGATTACCTGATGGCCCAGTTTGGAATGTTGAAACTGAACGATGAGGAAAGCCGTATAGGCGAGACGATCATAGGGTATATCGGGGATGATGGACTGCTCTCCGTTAGCACGGATCAGATCGCCGATATACTTGGGGTGGAGAATGAGAAGGTCGAAAAGGTGCTCAAAATTATACAGGAATCCCTGGATCCCGTAGGGGTAGGGGCCAGGGACGTGCGCGAAAGCCTTTTGATACAGCTAAAGGCAGCGGGGGAGGAGGAGAGCCTATCGGCCAAGATCGTGAGGGATCATTTCGATGATCTTCTGCAAAATCGTATACCCAAGATAGCGAAGGACTTAAACGTTGAGATAGACGATGTTTTGGATGCCATAGATCATCTTAGGACTTTTAACCCGAAGCCGGGGAACGGCTTCGGAACGATCTCTCGAGGGAGCGAGATCATCCCGGACGTGACCCTTGAGGTGGTGGACGGGGAGTACAGGGTGATATCGAACGATGAGGGACTGCCGCGGTTGAGGATAAACCGCAGATATCTGGATATGCTTAAGAACAAGGAATCGCTTTCGCCCGAAGATAGGGAATGGCTGGAGAACTACTGGCATAAAGCGGTGGAACTCATGAAGATGGTCGAACAGAGAAGGCAGACCGTCAAAAAGGTGACCGAGGCCATATTCAGCGTGCAGCGGGATTTCCTCGAAAAAGGCTTTAAATATCTCAAGCCCCTGACGCTTAAGCAAATCGCCGATATGGTCGGGGTGCATGAATCAACCGTGAGCCGTGTCGTCAACGGCAAATACGTTCAGACCCCGATGGGCGTCTTCGAGCTGAGGCAGTTCTTCAGCAGCGGCCTTAAGACGGAAACGGGCTCCCAAACCTCCTCAACATCGGTCAAGGAGATGATAAAGGAGATGATCGAGTCCGAAGATCCGGCCAATCCTCTCAGCGATAGCGAGATAGTGGAAAGGCTGGCCGAGAGGGGAATTAAGGTCGCAAGGAGAACCGTCAATAAATATCGGGCTGAGTTGGGGATACCGCCATCGAGCAAACGACGGAAAAAGTGGTGAAATCTCTCCTGGAGGGGACAGATGGAGATATATATAAACATGAGGAACCTTGACCTGACCGATGACATCTATCGATATGTTCATAAGAAGCTCTCCAAGGCGGAGCATTTTTACAACGGGATAACCGAGGCTCATGTCATAATAGAGACCATCAAATACCACACCTATACCGTTGAGGTGTCACTCCTCGGCAGGCATGCCGCCTTCCACGCCCAGGCGGATGGTGAGACGGTCTTTTCGGCTATAGACGGCGTCGTCGATAAGATCGAGAAGCAGGTCAGAAGATACAAGGAGAGGATCAAGGGTAGAAAGCATAAACTCCCACAGCGTGAGGTGGTCATGGAGCTTAGCCAGAAAGGGAGGATCGAAGAGAGGATGGAGGACGAGGAGGAAGAGGAGGTGGTCAGGGTAACCGATAAGTTCGCCCCTAAACCGATGTCTCTGGATGAGGCGATCATGCAGTTCAAACTCTCCGACGACGATCTCCTCGTCTTCGTCAACTCTCAGACGAACTCCGTCAACGTGCTTTTCAGGATGAGGAATGGGAAGATAGGATGGATTGAACCGGTGTTTGACTGATGCCTCAGAGCATAACCGTCGGAAAACTATATGCGAGGATGAGATATGAGCTCCAGATGGAGCTGGTGACGGGCGAAGGGGGACTGGATAGGAGGATCGAGGTGGCGGAGGTTAACCGCCCGGGGTTGGCCCTTTGCGGATATTACGATTATTTCGCCTATGATCGGATCCAAGTTCTGGGTAACGGCGAGATCTCATACCTTCAAACCCTGACCTCTCATCAGCGGCAGGAGATCTTCGAGAGGTTCCTCTCATATGAGATCCCCTGTATCGTGGTCACCAGGGGCCTCCCGATCCCAGAGGAGCTCACCCTCAAGGCGGGTAAAGCGGATATACCGGTTTTCTCCAGCAGTCTGGCGACCCCTGTCTTCACAGCCAGGCTGCATCTCTTTCTGGAGGAGGAGTTCGGGCCGTATGAGATCGTGCATGGCGATCTCATGGAGATATACGGGATAGGGGTTCTGATACTGGGGGAGAGCGGCATAGGCAAAAGCGAGTGTGCGCTCGATCTCATCCGCCGCGGACACCGCCTGATAGCCGACGATGCCGTGCTGCTCAAGAGGGTAACCGGACATAGGATCTTCGGCACAAGCGCCAACCCACATCTCAGACGCTATATGGAGGTCAGGGGTGTGGGCATAATAGACGTCGTGACCCTTTTCGGCGTGACCGCACTTAGGAGGCGGAAACGCGTGGAGCTCGCCGTCACGCTGGAGAAATGGGATGAGAGCAAGGACTATAACCGATCGGGCCTGGATGAGGATTACTATTTCATACTGGGCGAAAAACTCCCGCATGTGACCATCCCCGTTCAGCCGGGTAGAAACACCTCCATAGTGGTCGAGGTGGCAGCCATGAACCTACGGGCGAAAAAAATGGGGATCTACTCGGCCAAGCAGCTCGAGGAGATGCTCATCGAGAAGATGACAAGTGATAAGGCTATCGAGGAATCGATCGACATCATCGAGGAGGACTGGGGGGAGGATTTGGAGATATGAGCGTCGGAATTATCGTGACCGGTCACGGAAGATTGGCCTCAGCCATGCTCGAGGCGGCCGAGCAGATAATGGGACGTCAGGATAACATCGCCGCCGTCGATATGCACAGGGAGGACGGTGAATCGGTTATGAGGGATAAGATCGAGAGGGCGATCGAGGGGATGAAAGATAGGATAGAGGGAACGTTGATCCTGACCGATCTGTTCGGCGGAAGCTCCTGTACCCTTTGCCTCTCTATGAGCGGAGATATGGACGTCAAGATCCTCTGTGGCGTGAACATGCCGATGTTGTTGAGAGCTTTGACCTATAAGGATCTGCTTCCCCTGGATGAGCTGGCCGATAAGGTCTATCAGGCCGGACGGGAGGGGATAGTGGATGCCGGCGAGAGATTGAGGGAGGCATGCTTATCCTCGCTAGGATAGATGACAG
>CAZHVH010000208.1:0-6235 GCA_964535855.1 uncultured bacterium | reverse complement strand
GGCGGCGAGCTGCTTATAGACAGGGAAAGGGGATGATGGAATCCTATGACGGAGATCTGGAGATTAGCTTACAACCTGTTCGTTGTCCCGATGCTTTTCCTCTACTTCCGTCTCCGCTCCCTTCGCGATGAAAAGGTACGGGAGGGAATTAAGGGGAGGCGTAATCTATTCGACCGGCTAAGACGACAGCTTGAAATGGGGCGGCGGATGGATAGAACGATCTGGTTTCACTTCACATCGGTCGGCGAGTTCGAACAGGCCAAGCCGGTGATAGAGGATATTAAGGACGAGGCTCGCATCGTGCTGACGTACTTCTCCCCCTCTGTTCAGGGGAACGTCGAGAGATATCCCCATAAGGACGCGGCCTCATACCTGCCGATCGACACCAAATGGAATGCCCAAAGGATGTTCGATCTGATAGAACCGGATCTTCTCATCTTCTCCAAGTTCGATATATGGCCGAATCTGGTCTGGGAGGCAGCGAGAAGAAAGGTTCCGATACTCCTCATAGCCGGCACGCTTCATGCCGAATCGAAGAGGATATCCCCGATCGCAAAGCCGTTTTTCAGCGCCGTACACAGATATATCGACATGCACTGTGCCATATCGGAAGCCGATGCCAGGAGGTTTGAGAGCCTCTGTGGAGATCCATCCCGTGTTCTCGTCACGGGCGATACCAGATTCGATCAGGTATATCGCAGGGCGATGAGGGTTGATGAGAGAGGGCTGATACCGAATCAGGATAGGATCAAGAGACCTGTGGTGGTGGCCGGAAGCACCTATACCCAGAGTGAGAGGGTGCTTCTGGAGGCCTACAGGAAGATCCGAGCTGAAAAAGGTGAGGAACATCCCTTCACCTTGATCCTGGTGCCACACGAGCCGACGGAGGAGAGGTTGAGAGAGATAGAGGAGCTTCTGGATGAGAGCGGTTTAAGCTATGTGAGATTCAGCCAGATCACCGAGGAAACAGATCTCTCGAGCTTCAACGTGCTGGTTATAGATACGGTCGGCCTGTTGGCGGGGCTTTACAAGCTGGGCGATGTGGCGTTTGTGGGCGGAAGCTTTCGGGGCAACGTGCATAATGTGATGGAGCCCGCTGTGATGGGCAAACCCGTTATCTTCGGCCCCTATATAGCCAATTCGTTCGAGGCGAAGGTAATGCTGAGGAGGGGCGGGGCGATAATGGTCGAGGATGCCGATGAGATGGCCTCAGCCATCTCATCGCTGATGGACGATTCTCGGGAGAGGGAAAGGATCGGCCGAATCGCCGAGAACGTGGTTCTTTCAAACCTCGGCGCTGCCGATAGGACGGTTAGAGAGGTCAGAAGGTTCCTGGGGGTGACGGCCAATGCCTGATTTCATGCGCCAGATCAGGGAGGAACACAAGGCCGGGGTCGCTCACACCTTCCTGTTGCACTTCAACGTGACGGATTTGGCAAGGGACCCGATATTCGGGTATCTCACTATGCTGGATTACCTGATGGAACAGCTAAACGATATCGGCTGTGACGTGGTGGTCGCATATGACAGATCCCAAGGGGTGATATTCCCCAACGTTGGCCTCAGGTCAGAGTATCAGAGACTGCTTGGCCTTGAGGTTAAGCTGCCGGAGGGAACTGAGGTCAAGCGTCCTCTCATCAACTCGAAGCTTCATATCAAGAGGGCGGGCATACCGCGTGAGCCTAAAGATGCGCTGCCAAGGCTGGAGCAGCTTCTCAAACAGAGGTTGGCAGGGTTGAGAATAGGCGTGGTCATCTATTTCGTTGAGAGGATCGCTCCTAACGGCGATCCGGTCGACCTGCCCGAAGAGGCATTGGTAAACATCGAGACGATCGAGCGATGGGCGATGGACCTGGAGATGAAGTTCTTGGGCAGCATCGTGCTGCTTGTCGCCGAGAACCTCGCTGACGTCTCACCCCACATAACGACCAACACGCACATCCGTATTGTGGAAGTGCCCTTACCGGATTATCAGGATAGGCTTGAATTTATAAAGCACCTCCTGAACCTCCCTGAGCCCGAAGAGAAGGATTCAAGAATGCAACTGGTCAATAAGCTCCGGCTGGTACAGGATATGACCCCTGAAAGGTTCGCGGCAATGACGGCCGGATTGGGACTTATAGATATCCACGATCTCGCCCTGAAAGCCGAAGAGGTGAATAAGCCCATAACGGAGGAGACAGTCATCCAGCGCAAATACGAGTCCATCCTCTACAGGAGCAGAGGATTGCTGGAGCTTATAAGGCCCTCTAACGTCCTTCAGTTCGTAGGCGGATTGGATCATGCCTCAAGATATTTTAGGCCCGTTATAGAGATGCTTCTGAGGGGAGATCGTGAGACACCGATGGGGGTTTTACTGGTAGGTCCTCCCGGAACGGGAAAAACGCTGACCGTCGAGGCGATGGCGGAGATAAACGGGTTGACCTGCGTCAGGCTCAAGACGGCCAGAGAGGTATGGCTCGCTCAACAGGCGGGAACCTTTGAAACCTGGGAGAGGATGTATGAGAGGGATCTATCGCTGGCTTTGACGACGATAAGAAACCTCGCCCCGGTGGTGGTTTTCATCGACGAAATGGAGAGATTCACGTTGGAGAGAGGCACGGGATTTCAAAGGATACTCCCCATGGAGCTGCTCAACTTCATGGATAACCCGCAGAACAGGGGGAAGGTTCTGTGGGTTGGAGCGACATCCAGGCCGGATCTGATAGATCCCAGCTTCAGAAAGGCGGGCAGGTTTGACGATAAGCTTGTGTATTTGATCCCTCACAGACAGGACAGGGCGGATATCCTGAGGAAGATGTTCGCCAAACATAGGATCCCACATGCCGATAATCTGGACCTCAATAAGCTGGCTGGCGGGGATTTCCCCGAGGAGATAACGGGCGCCGATCTGGAGCTTATCGCCCGTAGAAGCCTTACGATCGCTCAGGCAAGTGGGCACAAGCAGGTGATGCAGAACGATCTTATGGCCGCCGCGAGGGACTTCGTGCCCAGATACTCGCCACAGGTCTACGAGTTCCTCTCCCTGCTGGCGTTGAGGGAGGCGAATTCCCGGCTCATGGTTCCGGAGAGGATCCCGGACTCGATAAGAAAGGTCGCCTTCGACGGCGAGAGGATAGATAAAGCGAAGATAGAGTCCCGCCTCATAGAGCTCGAAAGGGAACTCAGAATAAGGCAGGGCAGCCGCTATAACTTTTAACGGTCATTTATAGTCATTGAGTCATTTCGCTACGCTGTCATTATGAGGATGACTACAAATGACGATAAATGACAGCAGGTGACATCCCAAGGCGGGTGATGAAGTTATGAAACCCTTTTTGATATCGGCCGTTTTCTTTTTAGCCATCCTGATTGAGCTGGGCGTTATCGTTGGGTCCCTCCTCCTCTTGCGACGTGGTATGAGGAGACGCAACCGGGTCGACAGGGTGAAGGGATATATCCTGCTCGGCGTCGGCAGCTTCCTCAGCCTGATCATGGCCCTCCCTTCAGCCGCCTACCTCTACACGGAAGAGCTCTGGTATGAGCACCTAGGGTACTCCCAGGTCTTTTGGAAGCTTCTTATGACCAGGTGGGAGCTCTTTTTCCTGTATGGAGGTATATCGGCATGCTTTATGCTGCTCAATCTCTTCATCGCGAGGACGATCTGTCCCGTTCCTCAAGCCTTTAGGAGATGGGCCGATCAGGGGACGAAGGCCTTCCACAGGATGATGGTGAGCGTGATACTGCTCATCTCCATCGTATTCGGGATAGCTGCCGTGCCGTTCTGGCAGGATTATCTCATGAGCCGAAACAGGGTCGAGGTAGGTGAAAAGGACCCGATATTCAACAGAGACATAGGGTTTTACATGTTCTCGCTGAGATTTAAGGATTTCACCACCGCATGGATGAAGGCGTTGATATGGCTCAGCGCTGGATTGCTGCTTTGGACCTATAACTTCTACTCCAACAGAGATCCGCAATCCCTGATCCGGGCGAGATGGGGCGTTCTGTATCACGGGACCGCCCTTTGGATCGCCGCCCTGGCCGTTTCGATCCTCCGATCGCGCATATCCATATGGAAGACGCTTTATTCGAACAGAGGGACAGTTTACGGGGTCGGATATGCCGAGGCACACGCCCATATCCCCGCCTTAAAGGCGCATATCGTCATCCTGGTCCTGATCGGACTCGTGCTCCTGTTCAATCTCAAGTTCCGTAAGAGGATTGTCTGGGTGGCGGCCTGTGCCGTTTGGTTTTCGAGCTATCTCTTGGGAGTTCAGCTTTACCCCTTCCTCGTTCAGGAGTTTAGGGTCAAGCCCACCGAGAGGGTGTTGGAGCTGGAATATCTTTCGAACAACATCGAGATGACGCGCAAGGCCTACGGGCTGGATATGATCGAGGAGGAGACGGGGCTGGTCAACAAACTCGCCACGCTCGACGTGATAAGGAGAAACCAATGGATACTCGACAACATGCAGTTATGGGATCGAAAGGCGCTTTACAAAACGCTGACCGACCTGCAGGAGCTGAGGCCATACTACAGTTTCTACGACGTAGATGTGGATCGATATACGGTCAACGGACAATATCGACAGGTGATGATAGCGGCGAGAGAGATGAACCCCGAGAGAATCCCGAAGTTCGCCAGGACGTGGGTTAACATGAAGTTGAAGTACACCCACGGCTACGGAGTGGTGATCGTGCCCGTCAACGAGTTCACGCCTGAGGGCAGGCCGAACTACTGGGTTAAGGATATACCGCCGGTGAGCTCTTATCCCGAATTCACGATAACTCAACCCGAGATCTATTTCGGTGAGATGACGAAGGATCATATCTTCGTTAACACGGGCGAACCGGAGCTGGATTACTCGATCCGATCCCCCCAGGGTGAGGGGGAGGAGAACGTTTACACCTTCTATAAAGGGCGGGGAGGCGTGCAGTTGGGGCGAGGTTTCAGAAGGCTGTCCTTCATGTGGCGTTTCGCCAAGCTGAACGTCATCCTCTCAAAATATCTCCAGCCCCAAAGCCGAGTTATGTACCGGAGGGCTGTGCTCGATAGGATTAAAGCTCTGGCGCCGTTTTTGATGTTCGATAGAGACCCTTACATCGTCGTGGGGAAATCCGGGAAGCTGTGGTGGATAGTCGATGCCTTCACATACAGCAAGCATTACCCGTACTCTGAGCCTTACCCGGGCCCGCAACTTAAGCCGGAGACGAAGTTCGCCCCCGATAAGGAATTCAAGAACAGGTTCAACTATATCCGCAACTCCGTCCAGGCCATGATAGATGCCTATAACGGCGACGTATACTTCTTCATCCGCGATGAGACTGACCCGATGGTACAGGTCTATAAGAGGATCTTCCCCGGGATGCTGAGGCCACAGGAGGAGATACCCGACGGCCTGATAGATCATGGCCGGTTCCCCGATATCCTCACCCTCATACTCTCCAGGATGTATACCGTCTATCACATGCAGGACCCTCAGGTTTTCTACGGACAGGAGGACAAGTGGGAGCTACCGCTGGAGCTATATTATACCAAGGAGAAACGGGAGATGGTCCCCTATTATGCCACGATCAAGCTTCCCGGAGAGAAGCATGTGGAGTTCGTCAACATGATGCCCTTCACGCCCACGGCGGGAAAAAGGAATCTGATAGCCTGGCTGGTGGCGAGGTGCGATGCTGAGTATTACGGCAAGCTCCGAGCGTATATACTCCCCAAGGGCAGGGAGATAGATGGGCCAGAGATCATCGAGGACAGGATAGATCAGGATCCCGATATGTCCAAGCAGTTGTCGCTGTGGGATCAGGGAGGGTCCTCGGTCATCCGAGGAAATGTCCTGACCATCCCTGCTGAGGATACCCTCTTCTATGTCGAGCCGATCTATCTGCAGGCCAAGGACGCCAAAAGGCCGGAGCTGAAACAGGTCGTCGTGGCAGCGGGCGATAGATTGGCATGGGGCGCAAACTTCATCCAGGCTTTAAACAAGATCTTCGTGGGGCAGGTCGTCCAGGAGGAAAAGGCGACCGAGGAGGAGCAGCCCAAGCTCACCTGGAGGGATCTGGCCGCGACTGCTAAAACCTCCTTTGAAAACTACAAGAAGCTAATGGGCGAGGGCAAGATTAAGGAGGCCGCTGAGGCTCTCGAACAGCTGAACAACGCCCTCAACGCTCTGCTACAACAGGCCCAAATTTCATCGGGAGGTTCCTGATCCGCTATGAAATACGATCCTAACATATATCACCGCCGATCGAT
>CAZHVH010000207.1:0-6335 GCA_964535855.1 uncultured bacterium | reverse complement strand
CTCCCTTAGCGGCAGCGATGAAGTTTTTGATCTTGTCGTGATCTTTCCTGCCGGGCTCGATCTCGACCCCGCTGCTCGCATCAACCGCCCACGGCCTGACGATTCGGATGGCATCGGAGACATTATCCGGATTCAGACCGCCGGCCAGGATCAGACGGGCCCGATTCACATCAAAATTATATGCTACCTCCCATCTGAAGGTCAACCCCGTTCCGCCCGGCATATCGGCCCGATATGTATCGAGCAGGTAGGCGTCGACATCGTACCGCGCCAGCATCTCAAGGCTTGATTCATCTTTGATCCGAAACGCCTTGATTACTTTTTTGCCGAGCTGACGACGGACCTTTCGGCAGAACTCCGGCGTCTCGGCACCGTGGAGCTGGACATAGTCGAGGGGACATCTCTCGATCACCCGCTCCAGCTCCTCCGGGGTCGGATCGACGAAGACGCCCACCGCTGCCACGAAGGGAGGAATCTCCCTTATGATTCGTGCCGCCCGATCGGGCGTGATATATCTGGGACTTTTGGGGTAGAACACGAATCCCAGAGCGTCGGCACCGTATCGGGCGGCCACGAGGGCATCCTCCACGTCAGTTATGCCGCAGATCTTAACCCTGACCATCCGTTTACACTTTAGGCAGTTCCCTCAGAGCCTGTCGGACGAGCTCCTCGGGATATTCGTAATCCTCCAGCTCGCCGCTGAAGTAAGCGTCATAGGCTGCCAGGTCGAAGTGGCCGTGTCCGCTGAAGTTGAACACGATCACCTTCTCCTTCCCTTCCTCCCTCGCCTTTATGGCCTCATCAACAACGGCCTTGACTGCGTGTGCCGTTTCAGGCGCGGGGACAAACCCTTCCGCCCTGGCGAAGAGAACGGCGGCCTCGAACACCGTGTTCTGATGATATGCCCTTGCCTCGATGTAGCCGTCCTTGACGAGCTTACACATGAGCGGGGCATCCCCGTGATACCTCAGCCCGCCCGAATGGATTTTAGGTGGAACGAAGGAGTGGCCTAGGGTATACATCTTCACCAGCGGGGTCAACCCCGCGGTATCGCCGAAATCGTATTCGTAAAGCCCCTTGGTCAGCGTCGGACATGCCGTCGGCTCGACGGCTATCACCCGCACATCGCTCTTGCCCTTGAGTTTGTCGGCCAGGAAGGGGAAGGAGAAACCGGCGAAGTTACTGCCGCCCCCGACACATCCGATCAATATATCCGGCTCATATCCGGCGATCTCCATCTGCCTCTTCGCCTCGAGCCCGACGATCGTCTGATGAAGCAGAACGTGATTGAGCACGCTGCCCAGCGAGTAATGAGCATCCTCATGCTTTACGGCGTCCTCGACCGCCTCGCTTATCGCTATTCCCAGGCTTCCAGGGGAATCGGGATCCTGCTCCAATATCCTCCTTCCCGATTCGGTCCTGTCCGACGGACTGGGAATGACCTCAGCGCCCCATGTCTGCATCATTATCCTGCGATACGGTTTCTGCTGGTAGCTCACCTTGACCATGTATACGGTGCATCCTAGGCCGAAGTAGTTACAGGCGAAGGAGAGGGCGCTGCCCCACTGTCCGGCCCCCGTCTCGGTGGTGAGCCTCCTCGCACCTTCGATCTTGTTGTAGAACGCCTGCGCGATGGCGGTGTTCGGTTTGTGGCTCCCCGGCGGGCTGTAACTCTCGTTCTTGTAGAAGATCTTCGCCGGGGTATCGAGGGCTTTTTCAAGCCTCACCGCCCTGTGGAGGGGGGTTGGCCTCCATAATAGATAGGCCTCGCGGACCTCCTTCGGTATCTCGATCCACCTCTCCGCGCTCATCTCCTGCTCGATCAGCCCCATCGGGAATAGAGGGGCTAGATCGTCAGGCGTCAGAGGGTTCCCCGTCGCGGGATGCAACGGCGGCGGCGGAAGCTCCGGCATATCCGCGGCGATGTTATACCAGAACTTCGGCAGATCCGATTCACTGAGAAGTATTTTCCTCGACATCGTTACCTCCTTTTCGGTTTTTTGTTTGACCAAGAAGCCATCTTATCGTCCCAGCGGGGTCATCGCTTCTGACCAGCTTCTCTCCGATCAGAACGGCGTTGACCCCGATGCCTTTAAGCTCATCGATATCCTCAGGGGATTTAATCCCGCTCTCGCTAACAATTATTTTACCCTCACCTACGAGCGGGCGCAATCGCTTTGTCGTCTCAAGCGAGACGCGGAAGGTCTTCAGATCGCGGTTGTTGATGCCTATCACCTCAGCACCGCAATCGAGGGCGAGCTCAACCTCCCTCTCGTCATGCGTCTCGACGAGGGCATCCATCCCCAGATCGGCGCATATGCCGATGAATTCCCTGAGCTTCACCCTTTCAAGGGCGGCGACGATCAGAAGGACGGCATCGGCGCCGTGGGCTCTCGACTCGACGATCTGGTACTCGTCTATGATGAACTCCTTGCGTAACAGGGGCAAAGCGGAGGCAGATCTCACCTCATCCAGATAGTTGAGACCGCCCATGAAGAACTTGAAATCGGTTATCACTGAGATGGCCGCCGCGCCGCCCGATTCATACTCCCGGGCGAGCTCGACAGGGTTGAGATCCTCTCTGAAGACCCCGGCAGACGGCGAGGCCCTTTTGATCTCAGCGATGATGCTGACCTCATCTCCAGAGATCGCCCCGACGAAATCACGGGGAGGAGGCGCCGATTTGATCTTCGCCTCAAGCCTTGAGATCGGAACGAGCCTTTTCCGTCTCTCGACCTCTTCCCGTTTATGTTTCAGGATCTCATCGAGGATCATGCTTCACCCTCTATCTCCTCGTTTGTGAGCTGAATCAATCGGTTCAGCTTCTCCAGAGCTCGTCCGGAATCGATCGCCTCCTCCGCGAGTTTTATCCCCTCGTCGAAGCTCTCGGCCTTTCCGCCGGCGATTATCCCAGCGGCGGCGTTTAAAACCACTATATCCCTCCTCGGCCCCCGTTTACCTTTAAGCACATCCAGCATCATCCCCGCGCTCTCATCGGGAGATGACACGACGAACTCCTCGATCCTCGTCCTCTGCATCCCCAGCTCCTCAGGTGAGATCAGGTAGGTCTGTATCATCCCATCCCTCACCTCGGCGATCACGGTTTTTCCGGTTAAGGATATCTCATCCATCCCGTCGCCGTGGACGACGAAGGCCCGACGGGCGCCGAGGTTCGCCAGCGCCTGCGCCATGAGCCCTGTGAGCTGGGGCGAGAAGACCCCAAGCACCTGGGAGCTGGCCCCGGCCGGATTGGTGAGCGGACCGAGGATGTTGAAGACGGTTCTGACGCCCAGCTCCCTCCGCGGTCCGATGGCGTGTTTCATGGCGCTGTGAAGGAGCGGGGCATAGAGGAACCCGATGCCTATCTCATCTATGCATCGGACGACCGTCCCGACGGAGGCCTCGATGTTGACCCCGATCTTTTTGAGCACATCGGCGCTGCCGCATCGGCTGGAGACGGACCTGTTGCCGTGTTTGGCGACCGGCACACCCGCACCCGCCACCACAAAGGCAGCGGCGGTGGAGATATTGAAGGTGTGCGTGCCATCGCCTCCCGTGCCACACGTATCGACCAGGTTCCTCCTCTTCGTCTTCACCCTAGTGGCTTTCCTACGCATCACCCTGGCGAAGGCGGTGACCTCCTCTGGAGTTTCCCCCTTCATCCTCAGCCCGACCAGCAATCCCGCTATCTGGGCCGGGGTCGCCTCACCTTCCATTATGCAGCTCATCACCTCCTCCGCCTCTTCTTCTGCCAGGTTTTCACCCGATATAACCTTGGCGATGGCCCCTTGTATCGTCATGGTTCATCTCACCTCCAGAAAGTTTTTCAATATCTTCTTCCCCTCTTTGGTCAGGATGGATTCAGGATGAAACTGGACACCCCAGACCGGATATCGAAGATGTCTGACCGCCATGATCTCGTCTTTATCCTCATCCGCCCACGCTGTCACCTCCAGGCAATCGGGCACCGATTCGGGGTCTATTATAAGGGAGTGATATCTGGTGGCGACGAACGGGTTCTCCACGCCCTCGAAGATCTCCCGCCCGTCATGATAGATCAGCGAGGTCTTACCGTGCATCAGCCTTTTAGCGCGGATGATCCTGGCGCCGAACACATATCCGATGCACTGATGCCCCAGACAGACCCCCAGAATGGGGATTCTGCCGGAGAAACGACGGATCACCTCATTGGATATCCCCGCCTCAAGGGGCGTACAGGGACCAGGAGATATGACGATCTTTTCGGGGGCAAGGCTCTCTATCTCCTCCGGCGTTATGGCGTCGTTTCTATAGACCGCCACCTCGGCCCCGAGCTCACCCAGGTATTGTACCAGGTTGTATGTGAACGAGTCGTAGTTGTCTATCATCAACACCATCCCATCACCCCCTCAGATGAAGTCCGACCTGGCGATCTGAACGGCCTTCAGGAGAGCCATTGCTTTGTTGAGACACTCCTCGTACTCCCTCTCTGGGACGGAGTCGGCCACGATCCCAGCTCCCGCCTGGACATAGCCCACGCCGTTTTTGGCGACCAAGGTTCTTATGGTTATGGCCGTATCGGCATCCCCGTAGAAGCTGAAGTATCCGACAGCGCCGCCATATGGGCCGCGCCTTACCGGCTCAAGCTCCTCTATGATCTCCATCGCCCTGACTTTAGGCGCCCCCGATAGCGTCCCCGCAGGGAAACAGGCTCTTATTACATCGAAAGCGTTTTTACCCTCTCGAAGTCTGCCCATCACGTTTGAAACGATATGCATCACGTGGGAATATCTCTCGACGATCATAAGCTCATCAACCCTCACCGATCCGTATTCGCATACCCTTCCCAGATCGTTCCGGCCTAGATCCACGAGCATTACGTGTTCCGCCCGTTCCTTCGGATCGCTCAGGAGCTCCCTTTCGAGCCTCTCATCCTCCTCTTCCGTTCTCCCTCTGGGCCTCGTTCCGGCGATGGGCCTCGTCTGAGCCGTATCCCCCTCAACCCGAACCATCATCTCGGGCGAGGCTCCCGCTATCTGGATCTCGCCGAAGCGGAGGAAATACATGTACGGTGAGGGATTGACCATCCGCAGGGAACGGTAGAACCTGAACGGATCGACGCTCATCGGGAAGGAAAGCCTTTGTGAGAGCACCACCTGGATGGCATCGCCCGCGGCGATGTAATCCTTAATCCTCTTGACCGCCTCGATGAACCCCTCCCGCGAGAAATTGGAGCTGATCTTCATCTCCTCACCCAAGTTCAACGCCTTAGGTCTCCCCTCAAGGAGCCTGACGAACGGCAGCGGAGATTCCAACCGCGATATGACCCCTTCGATCCTCTCAACGGCCTCGTCATATGCCCTATCGGGATCATCCTCCACGAAGGCGTTGGATATGATGATCATCCTGTGCTTGAGATGGTCGAAGGCGATCAGGGTGTCGACGAAGGCGAAGGCGCAGTCCGGGAACTCCCCCTCATCGAACGCTATCTCCGGCAGCCTCTCGAAGAACCTGACCATATCGTATCCCAGATATCCCACTGCCCCTCCACAGAACCTGGGAAGCCCTTCGATCCGAACCGGCCGATACCTCAAGACGAGCTTCCCGAGCTCCCCGAACGGGTCGGGCGATTCATAGGTATGTGCTTGGCCGGATCGGGTCTCGATGAGGCGGATAGCGTTCCCGCGACTTTCGAATATCAGAAAGGGATCGGTGCCTATGAAGGAGTATCTACCGATCCTCTCCCCACCCTCGACGCTCTCTAAAAGAAAGGAGTATCGTCGGTTATCTATCTTGAGAAAGGCGGAGACGGGCGTTTCCAGATCGGCCGATATCTCCCTGTAGACGGGGATCAGATTTCCCCGACGGGCGAGACCTCGGAACCGATCGCGGGATGGGATGTAGTATGATCCTTCGCCGTCAGGCGTAGACCTTATCGGGGTCGAAGACCTTCTCCCCGACGATCCGGAACCCCCCGTCCTCCGTGATCTTCCTGAAGAAGCAGGATCTATAACCCAGGTGGCATGCCCCGCCTTTTTGATCGACCTTGATGAGCAAAGCGTCTCCGTCGCAGTCGAAGTAGATCTCCTTGACGATCTGGAAGTTTCCGGAGGTTTCCCCTTTAAGCCAAAGACACCTCCTTGATCTGCTCCAAAAACACACCTTCCCTTCCTGCAGGGTGCGTCTCAGGGCTTCCTCATTCATATACCCCAGCATCAGAACCTGCCCGTTCCGGTAGTCCTGAATGATAGCGGGGATAAGCCCTTTGGAATCGAATTTCAGCTCTTTTATGAACTCCATCCCTCACCTGGTTCCTCAAACTGTGTCAAACTGACCTATCTGCCGGTTGAGGAACC
>CAZHVH010000206.1:4302-6363 GCA_964535855.1 uncultured bacterium | reverse complement strand
ATGACCGTAAGGGCCGCCTTTTCGGCCTTGCTCAGGACGGTGGCAGTGCTGACGGGATTTCTCCCTCTTATAACGGCCTTATCGGGAAGAGGTGGATTACCTAAGGGGCCGTTTTCGATCTCCACATAGGTCTCTCCGACCACGCCGAGGAAGTCGATTGAGGCGACGCATCCCTCTCTTATAGGCTGAGGGCTTTTTATCCGCATCGTCACCTCAACCCCCTCCTCGAGCAGCTTTATGTCTATAACCCTCCCGATTTCAACCCCGGACATATGCACAGGGGCGCCGAGCTGAAGGTTACTGACGAAATCGAACCTTACCTTTAGTATCTTACCTCCTATACCTCTTCTCCAGTTCGCCGAGTTTGTCAAAAGCAGGACCAATATGACAAGGCTTAATGCTATCAATAGCCCGACCTTTATCTCAGAGGCTGTTCTCCTTTGCATCTGATTCTCCTGAGAGGAAGGCTTTTACAAACGGATTTTGGCTCTGTTGGATCTGTTGAGGCGTGCCCACCTCGATGATTTTCCCTTTGCTCATCACGGCGATCCTCGTGGAGAGGAAGAAGGCGCTGGGGATATCATGCGTGACGATCACCGAGGTGACACCCAGTTTATCATGTAACTCCTTAATCATCCTGATGATACCCGATACGGTCATCGGATCAAGCGCCGTGGTGGGCTCATCGTATAGGATAATCTTCGGGTTCATGGCTATCGCCCTCGCCAACCCGACCCTTTTACGCATGCCGCCGCTGAGCTGAGCCGGCTTGAGATCCTGGGTTCCGGGTAGACCCACGAGATCCAGCTTTTCAGCCACGATCTTCTCGATCTCCCTTCGAGGCAGCTTTGTGTGCTGATACAGCATGAAACCCACGTTTTCACCTACAGTCATCGAATCGAAAAGAGCAGAGGATTGAAATAATACGCCGATCTTTTTCCTTACCTCGGCCAGTTGATCGAAGCTCAACCGGCTGATCTCCCTCCCATCGACCCATATCTCGCCCGAATCCGGCTTATACAGCCCCAATATCAGCTTCAGCGTCACGGTTTTCCCGCATCCGCTTCGGCCCATGATAGTTATCGTCTCACCCTCATTTACCTGAAGGGAGAGTCCCTCTATGACGGGTTTGCCGTCTATCGAGAAATATACGTCCTTCAGTTCGATGATCGGTCTGCCCATTTTATCCTACTCTTGCCACGCCGTATATCGTCTGGTCGAGGATGAAATCGACCATCAGGACGACCATGAAGGAGGTGACCGCCGATCCGGTGGTGGCGTTGCCCACTCCCTCAGCACCCTCGGCCGGGTTAACGGAAAGGCCTTTGTAACATCCTATCAAAGCGATCACCATCCCGAAGCAGGCTGACTTCAGCAGTCCTATCAAGAGATCGTTCACGTAGATGGTGCTCTTCGCCTGGGAGAGGAAAAACCTGGAGTTCATCCCGAAGAGGAACACCGATGTCCCCAACCCACCTATTATGGCCAGGAGATTGGCGAAGACGGTCAGAAGCGGCAGCATTATCGTGCAGGCGATGAACCTGGGGACGACAAGATATTTGACGGGGCTGACCGCCATCGCCTCCATGGCGTCTATCTGCTCGGTAACCCTCATCGATCCGAGCTCGGCCGTGATCGACGCTCCGATCCTTCCCGAAAGGACGATGGCCGTCAATATCGGCCCGAGCTCCTTTATCACGGCCAGCGCTATGAAACCACCCATCAGCCCCTCGGCGGCGAACTTGCGCATCTGATAATAGACCCCCACGGCGGTGAGCATGCCGGTTACTATCCCTGTGACGATCACCACTGAAAAGGAGCCCACACCGACGTTATGCAACTGATCGACCAGAAGGGAGAATTCGAAAGGGGGCTTGAACAGTTGTCGGAGGGTGGAGGCGAAAAGCCTTGAGGCCGATCCGAGACCTATCAGTATATCGGAGATCTTCCGACCAATCGCCAGGAGGAAATTCAGTATTAACCGTTTAGCTCCGTCCATCGTCCTCATAGAGCCCCCGGCATAGCTTTTCTGGTGGGATCGGAGATAAACCTCATCTGACG
>CAZHVH010000206.1:0-4202 GCA_964535855.1 uncultured bacterium | reverse complement strand
CCCGATTCTCTCAGGTCTGAAAGCTGAGGTCTATGATCGGCGCGGTTTTCGACGGCGCGATTAAGCTGGGAGAGGGCCAATACCGGCACCTTCAGTTCCCTGGCGAGCTCCTTAAGCGACCTGGATATCTCCGATATCTCCTGCTGTCTGCTCTCAACCCTTCTGCCGGAGACCATGAGCTGCAGATAGTCCACTATCACAAGGGACAAATCCTCACGCTCCGCCTTGAGCCTCCTGGTGAGCGCCTTAAGCTCGAGGATGTTCAGCCCCGGCGTGTCATCTATGTAGATCGGAGCCACCTCCAGCCTGCCGGCTGCGTGTGTCATCGTCAGCCAATCTTCCTCAGTCATATATCCAGTTCTGATCTTGTGAAAATCGATCTTCGCCTCCGCCGCCAGCATCCTGAGGGTGACGTCCTCCTTAGGCATCTCCAGGGTGAAGAGGGCCACCGGCTTTTTCAGGACCACGCCCACATGCCGGGCGATGTTATGCGCCAGGACGCTTTTGCCCATAGAGGGTCTGCCGGCGATTATTATCAGCTCTGAGGGCTGCAATCCCGACGTCAGATAATCGAACTCCCAGAACCCTGTCGGCACACCGATGATGTGTTCCTTTTTGTGATAAAGCGCCTCGATGCGCTCGACGCTCTCCTTGATGATCTGACGCAGCATGGAGAAGGATCGCTGCTCTCTGGAATGGCTGACATCGAATATCCTCTGCTCAGCCTCATCCAGGAGTTGATCCACCTCCACCTCCTGATCCTGTGCGCGGGAGATTATCTCCCTGCTCGTTGCTATCAGCTCTCTGCGAATCGCCTTCTCGCGGACGAGCTTGGCGTAGTATTCGACGTTGGCCGCCGTCGGCACGCTCTGGACGAGATCCCACAGATAAATCGCGCCGCCGATCAGGTTGATCTGATCCCGTCTCTTAAGCTCCGCCGCAACGGATATCGGATCGGCAGGCTCGTTATTATCGAACAGCTTCATGATGGCGGAGTAGATGGCCTGATGACCCGATTTGTAGAACACCTTGGGATCATGCCCGAGGATGGAGATGACCTTTGGAATGGAATCCCTCTCCTCAAGCATCGAACCCAAGACGGCCTCCTCGGCCTCTATGTCACATATGGCTTTTATCCTATCGGGGATCGGACCTATGGCCTCCATCCGATATCACCTTAGATTCCTCACTCCTCTTTTATCACCCAGACCTTAACCTCAGCGGTGACGTCTTGATGGAGTTTAACCGGCACGGAGAAAACGCCCAGCTCCTTTATGGGCTCTTCAAGGAGGATGTTTCTCCTATCCACGTGGATCTCCTGTTCCTCGAGCGCCTTTGCTATATCCGCGGCCGTTACCGATCCGAAGAGCCTATCGTTTTCGCCCGCCCTGGCTCTGATGGTGCAGGAGATGTTGGACAATTTCTCGGCTAACCTGCGGGCCTCGAGCGTCTCCTTCTCCCTCTTCGAGGTTAGCATCTTCATCTCCTTCTCGAGCGCTTTCTTCGCCTTTTCGGTTGCCAGGACGGCCATTTTCCTGGGGATGAGATAGTTACGGGCGTATCCGTCGGCGACCTTCACCACATCGCCTGCCTTTCCCAAACCGGGTATCTCCTGTTTGAGGATAACTTCCATGCGATAACTCCCTCCGTGTCACAAGGTTTCTTCCGAAAGGTTGAGGCGGAAGGGCCATGGGCGAAACCGCACCACGGCCGATCATAATCCGAAGGACGGCAGCTCATTTCTTCGTGAATGGCAGGAGAGCGATACAGCGAGCCCGTTTTATGGCCCTTGTCAATTGTCTCTGATGTTTAGCACACGTGCCTGTAACGCGCCTGCCGATTATCTTGCCTCTCTCTGAGAGAAAGGTTCTAAGGAGGTCCACGTCTTTATAGTCGACGTACTCTATCTTCTCGGAGCAAAGCCTACAGACCTTTCTCCTCCTACCGTATCTCATGTTCTACACCCCTTCGATTCAAAACGGTATATCATCCTCAGCTGGGACTTCCTCGCCTGCCTCCCCGGCAGGGATCTCCTCAGCGGTTTCCACCCCGCGCGGCAGAAGCCTGACGTTTTGAGCTACGACATCCAGCTTGCTCCTCCTCTGGCCATCATCGGTCTCCCAGGAGCTATAGCGGAGGCGGCCCTCCACGAGCACGGGGCTCCCCTTCTGCAGATATTCGCCGCATATCTCAGCGGTCCTGCCGAAGGCGGTGATGTCCACAAAACAGACCTCCTTCTTCTGCTCGCCGGTCTGTCTGTCGTTATAGACTCGATTGACGGCTATGCCGAAGCTCGCCACCGCCGTTCCGCTCGGCAGATACCTGACATCGGGATCGCGCGTCAGGTTGCCGAGGAGGATAACCTTGTTGTAACCTGCCATTTTCTCACTCTCCTTCTGAATTTTCCTCTTGTTCCTTCTCCTTTGAGACAGGTTCCGCTTCCCTAGCCGCTACTTCAGTCCTTGGCTCAGTCCTATGGGTTTCCTCATATCTGCCCACGACCTCAGGCGGAACTCTGATCGGTTTCTCGGGATCGACGTCGGATCTGACGACCAGATGCCTTATAACGGCCTCGTTCAAAACCAGCCACCGTTTAAACGGCTCGATGAACTGAGGATCGGAATCGAATATCATCAACACGTAATATCCCTCGTGAAATTTCTTCACCTCGTAGGCGAGCCTCCTCATTCCCCAACGTTCAAGCCGCTTCACGAGACAACCGTTGGATTCCATGTAGGCCTGAACCTGGCTGACGGTCTCGTTGATCTCCTCCTCGTTCAGATCAGGCCTTACGATGAACAACAGCTCATACTGACGCGATTCGTCCAATTGACTACCTCCTCGTGGATTTCAGCCTTGCACATCGCGCACAAGGCGAGGATAGCGTCCTAATGAATTATACCATAGCCTCATCGGCTTATCAATGATGAATTCATCTCACCCCACTGATCCGCTCGATCACGGCCGAACCCACGGAATCCCCCCATACGTTGACCGTCGTTCTGAACCTGTCCAACAGCCAGTCGACGGCGAGGATCGCTCCTATTCCCTCCACGGGGAGGTTTACCGCCTTGAGCACCATGACCATCGTAACCAATCCCGCCTGAGGTATGCCTGCAGCACCGATCGAAGCCAAGGTCGCCGTCAAAAACACGACCACCTGCTGTGCCGGCGAGAGGTGAACGCCGTAGAGCTGGGAGATGAATATCGCCGCCACCGCCTCGTAAAGCGCCGTCCCGTCCATGTTAACGGTCGCACCCAGAGGCAGGACGAAGCTGGCGACCTTGCTCGAAATTCCGTTTCTCTCCTCAACACACTCCATCGTCACGGGCAACGTCGCTGAGCTGGATGCGGTCGAGAAGGCCGTCAGCAGAGCGGGGGACATGTTCGAGGCGAATCCAAAGGCCGGCTTTCTCGATGCCAACTTGAGGATGAGCGGCAGAACTATAACCCCGTGTATGAAAAGGCCCAGAAGCACGGTCATAGAGTAACTCAAAACCCTCTGCAACTCCGGCCAGAATCCCGACCATCCTCCGGCATTACCTATTCTGGAGGCTATCAGACCCAGCACTCCGAACGGGGCAAAATACATTATCAAATTCACCAGCTTCATCAACGCCTCGTTGATCCCCTCAAACAGCTGGATCACCACCCTTCCCCTCTCACCGATCGTCGAAAGCACTCCCCCGAAGAGGAGAGAGAAAACGATGAGCGGCAGAACCCTCATATCGACCATAGCCTTAAATACGTTTCTGGGAACGAGCTCGCTGATGAGCTGACCGATCGAATATTCGCCGTGCTTCAGGGCTTCCGGCGGGCTTATGGCGAGACCGATCCCAGGCTTGATCAGGTTGACCAAGGTTATGCCTATCACGACCGATATGCTGGTGGTAACCAGATAGTAGGCCAGCGTCTGCCATCCCATCCTTCCAAGTTCCCTGATGTCGCCCAGTCCCGTGACGCCGACGATCATAGATGATACGATCAGCGGGATCACGATCATCATCAGAGCGTTGAGGAACAGGTCGCCGAGCGGTTTCAACCTAGCTCCGAAGCTCGGAGTCCACCCGCCGAGGATCATACCCAGCACAACTCCTATGAGTATACCGATAAGCAGCCTGTTCGTCCCCATATCACCTCTCCTTAATCTTATTTCCCTTGAGTAGGGGCGAAAGATTTTTCGCCCGTACTATCTATGGCCA
>CAZHVH010000205.1:0-6373 GCA_964535855.1 uncultured bacterium | reverse complement strand
TGGAACATGGTCGTTCAACAGGATTGCAGGATTACGGTGACCTTCAGGACAGGGGCTAGGAGGCTGGAGATACAGCTCGTCAGAGGGGATGAGATCTACAGGGATCACCAGGACATCATCATAAGCCGCAAATCCCCCGTTCAAACCGAAAGGAGATATAGAACCACCGTTGGAACGGGGAGATATCTGACGGAAACGACTAGGACCACCGCCACGTCGGCTCAATCCGAATCCTCATATACGCCTCCGGACTACTCAGAGCTTATCCAGCAGGTGAGGGAGTATGTCATGCAGGATCTGGAGAATATGATGAGACAGGCGCAGCGGCCGCCGGAACAGCCCTCTGAACAGCCTCCTGAGGGAGGGGAACCGCAGGAAAGCTGATATGCTTATACCGCTTCAAAGCGCAAGGCCGACGCTAAAGGCGCCTCTTATAACCTCGTTTCTGGTGTTGACCAACGTCGTCATCTTCCTCTATCAATTCATGCACGATCGGTATGGGCCATATCCGATCTCCTATGCCTATGGGGCGAGACCTTACGAGCTGACGAGGTTGAGGGATCTGCCGCCGAAACTTCCTTATCCCGTTCCCATAACCCTCATAACCTCTCTCTTCCTTCACGGCGGTATACTTCATCTCGTGGGCAACATGCTATATCTATATGCCTTCGGCTCGAATGTCGAAAACGCCTTCGGCCATCTTAAATTTCTGATCTTCTACCTGCTATGTGGCGTATTGGCGACCTTGAGCTATGTGATCCTCAATTTCAACTCCCGCGTTCCGCTTATAGGGGCAAGCGGGGCGATAGCAGGGGTTATGGGGGCGCATTTCCTGCTTTTCCCCGGGGCGAGGATAAAGTGTCTGCTCCTCTTCTTCATCGTCTCGCTCCCCGCGGCGGTGGTGATACTGCCATGGATCGTAATACAGATCCTCAACCTGATGTCTCCTAGAAGCTCTCATATCGCCTTTATCGCCCATGTGACCGGATTTTTCCTCGGGATGTTCCTGGCTAAGAAGTTCAGATCCAAATGGATTCTGAAATCTACGGATATCAATTGGTGAAATGGAGGGGAATATGGAAGAGCTTTATAGCGCATTGGAGGAGAAATTAAGATCCAAAGGGATAAATGTGGAGCTTGTCAAAGCTAAGCTCAAGTCACAACATATCGAGACACCTTCCTGGGGTTACGGCGATTCGGGCACCAGGTTTAAGGTCTTTAAGCAGCCAGGAGCTGCCAGGAATGTGTGGGAGAAGCTCCAGGATGCCGCCCAGGTTCATAAGTTCACGGGCGTAACCCCTACGGTGGCCCTACATATCCCCTGGGATAAGGTGGATGATTGGAAGGCGTTGAGCGATTATGCCAAAGAGTTGGGAATCGGGATAGGCGCTATCAATCCCAACCTGTTCCAGGATGACGAATATAAACTGGGCAGCGTCTGTAACCCCGATCCGAAGGTCAGACGCAAAGCCATAGATCATATGCTCGAATGCGTCGAGATAATGAAGATCACCGGTTCCACCGTACTCAGCGTCTGGTTGGCGGATGGGACGAACTATCCCGGTCAGGACGACTTCCGCAGGAGAAAGGGGTATCTATACGAGTCGCTCAAGGAGGTATACGATGCGATGCCCGATGGGACGAGGATGTTGCTCGAATATAAATTCTTCGAACCGGCCTTCTACCATACGGACCTGTGCGATTGGGGCACGGCATATCTGATCTCGCAAAAATTGGGACCGAAGGCTCAGGTTCTCATCGATCTGGGCCACCATCCGCTGGGAACGAACATCGAGTTCATCGTGGCCTGGCTGCTGGACGAGGGCAAACTTGGGGGATTTCACTTCAACAGCAAGAAGTACGCGGACGACGATCTGACGGTGGGATCGATCAATCCATATGAGCTCTTTCTGATCTATAACGAGCTTGTCTCCGTCGAGCTGGACCCGAATCTGGAGTCCGACGTGGCCTATATGATAGACCAGAGCCATAACATCAAGCCGAAGATCGAGGCTATGATCCAATCCGTGGACACCCTTCAACGGGCCTATGCTAAAGCGCTGATCGTGGATCGAAAATCCCTGCGTGAGGCTCAGGAA
Organism: uncultured bacterium; assembly: GCA_964535855.1. Lineage (GTDB taxonomy): Bacteria > Poribacteria > WGA-4E > B28-G17 > B28-G17 > JAGGXZ01. The sequence continues at coordinate 4,274 of CAZHVH010000205.1, read as the reverse complement.
ATGGGGAGGGTTGTGGATGCCGAGGAGATACTGAAGGAGGCATATCTGACCGATGTAAGGCCTCTGCTCTGGAAGATAAGGAGGGAAATGGGGCTTGACCCCGATCCCCTGAAGGCTTTCAGGCGGAGCGGCTATTACGAGGAGATATGCCGTCAACGAGTGGGAGGTGAGAGCCAGGGATGGGCATAAGGGAAGTCGTCGTCGCACCAAATCCCTCACGTGTGGAGCTTCTCGCCGCCGACGAGCTGGCGAGATACCTGGAACTGATGACGGGCAGAGAGGTTCGTACGGTCGGATACCCGTTTAAGCTCGGAGATGGTCGGATCTATATCGGATCGGCCGCTCTCTCTGAAGACCCCCATTTGAGCTGCGAGGCGGATTCGCTAAGCGAGGACGGCTTCTTGATAAGGGAGAAAGGCGGGAAACTGTTTATCGTAGGGGGCAGTGATAGGGGAACCCTATATGGAGCCTATCATCTCTTATGGATGCTCGGGGTGAGATGGTATTTCCCCTCGCCCGACGGGGAGTTTATCCCATTCCTCCGAACTCTCAATCTGAAGGGGCTGGATATAAGGGAGGAGCCGGACTTCACCAGGCGTGGAATTGTCATCCACAGGAATAACACCGCTTTCATGAGCTGGCTCAACTTCGCCCCTAAGATCAAGCTCAACACGATCTCCCTCCACTCGCTCGACGGGATCGAGGAGATGGAGGACCTGACTAAGGATAACGGGCTTCAATTCGGGTTGAAGATCCATTTCTACGAGGACGTGATCTCCATCGACCGATGGGATATAGATAGAAATAGGGAGAGGACAAGGGCGCTGGTGGATATATTACCCGAAAAGATAAGAGAATTGCATCTCTGGCCCGCCGATGGCGTTTTAAAGCCTGCTCCTGGTCAGGAGCGATATTCGATCCAGGATCTGGCCTTGGCCTTCACAAACGAGATGGCGGATTTTCTCCGGGAAATCAATCCCGATTACAGGATGGCCTTTCTGGCGTATTGGAGCACATGGGCTATACCTAGGGAGGTCAGGCCTGCTGAGGGGGTTTTCCTGGAGATGGCTCCCATTCATCGGAGCTTTTCCTATCCGGTCAACGCACCTCCGGGGACCCGGAACGGCGATTCGGTAGGGCCCATTGTCGAGGGTCTTGTGGAGGTCTTCGATCCGGCCGAGACACAAGTTCTCGGATACTGGCTCGACTCATCCCTCTTCGGGAGAGGCAGGTTTAAACCCTGGCAGGGGCGATTGCCCTTCATACCTGAGATCATGAGAGGTGATCTCGCCTTCTATCGAAACCTGGGAATTAGGCAGATCGACACCTTTGCCGTGGGGGTGGATGTGGGATATCTGGCGCGGTTCACATCACCGACCATATTCATCTACCCGATGCTGCTCTGGAACCTCCAGGCCGATGTGAAATCGGAAGTCAGGCTCTTCTGTCGTAATTACTTCGGCACTGAGGAGATGGCAGAGCTCTTCATGGAGGACGAGAGATATGATCCCGTCGATGCAAGTGGGGTGGAGCTGATGGAATACGCAGAACGTATCAGGGATAAAATTTCAATCGTACGCGAGATACGGTCCGGAGTGAGGGATGAGAAGGCTTCAAGGAGGATATCGAAATTCGAAGCCGAGCTTTCCCTTCACGCTAAAGCCCTTAAGGGTGCGATCCACTATGCGAATTGAAGGGGTACTCTCATGCCCGTCGTCATACAGATCCTCCTCAAGCTCATAACCCGGAATCACATAGGCAGACTTGTCTTCATAACCCTGATGCTCCTCATCCTAGGAGCTATCGGTATATACCTCGTCGAGCACACCCGCAACTCTGAGATGTTTCGCGGGTTCGGCGATGCGCTGTGGTGGAGCATCGTCACGATGACCACAGTCGGATACGGTGATAAATATCCGGTATCGACGCCTGGTAGGATCATCAGCGCCATGGTTATGCTGATCGGCATAGGTTTCCTGGGCATGTTCACGGCGACGATCGCCAGCATCTTCGTCGAGAGGAGAATGAAGGAGGACAGGGGTTTGAAACCGCTTAAGGGATTGAAGGGGCATATCATCATATGCGGATGGAACCACACCGTGCCGGACATAATATCCGAAATACGGGCCGAGCTTCCCAAAAAGGGGATCGTGATAGTGGCGGATCTGGATCTTAAGCCCGTGGATGAGATGAACATATATTTCGTCAGCGGCAATCCCTCGGAACTCGGCAAGCTTGAGATGGCCCTTTTCAGACAGGCTGAGGCGGCGATAGTCGTGCCGGACGAAAAGCTTCCGCCCGCCTCACGCGACGCATCCGTGATCCTGACGACGCTGGTTTTGAAGAACGAGAACCCCGATATATACGTCTGCGCGCATATACAGAGCGCCGAAAACGCCGATAACTGCAGAAGAGCCAAGGCGGATGAGATAATCGTCGAGAGCGACTTCGCCGCTAAACTGCTGGGCCAGGCCGTCTTGGATCACGGCATAACGCGCGTGATATTCGAGCTGATGAGCAACAAGTTCGGCAACCAGCTTTACAGGATCCCCTGCCCTCCTTCCTTGATCGGGCACAGGTTCAGCGACGCCATCAGGATCATGAAATCGAAGTATGACGCCATAGTTCTGGCGGTCCAGCGAGGTGATCAGTTCTTCACCAATCCAGAAGGGGGTTTTGAGCTTCAGGAGGGGGATGATTTAATCGTCATCGCCAGGCATAGACCTCAGGTACGATAAGGAGGGGAAGATGTCATCGAATTTCAAAGCGATATCCATAGGTGAGCTCCTCATAGATTTCGTATCGACGACGATTGACGTGCCTTTGGGCGAATGTCCCGGATTTCACAAGGCCCCGGGCGGCGCACCCGCTAACGTCGCTGTGGGTCTCGCAAAACTCGGTGTTAAGGCGGGGTTTATAGGCAAGGTGGGGGATGATCCGTTCGGTCATTTCCTGCGCAAGACGCTCGTGAAAAACGGCGTTGAGGTTGAGGGGTTGATCTTCGACGATTATGCCCGTACCACCCTGGCGTTTGTGGCGAACAGGTCGGACGGTCGTAAGGAGATCATATTCTACCGCAACCCCGGCGCCGATATAAGGTTGAGGCCCGAGGAGATAGACAAAGGATATGTCGCCTCAGCCGATCTGCTTCACTTCGGCTCCGTTAGTCTCAGTCACTCCCCTAGCCGCGAGGCTACGATCAGGGCGGTTGAGATCGCCCGCGATAGTGGAGCGATGATCTCATACGATCCCAACCTGAGATTGGCTCTGTGGGATCGAGCCGAGGATGCAAGGCAATGGATATGGGAGCTGATGCCTATGGCCGACGTGGCGAAACTCGCCGAGGAAGAGTGGGAGTTCATCACCGGCACGGATGATCTGGAAAGCGGCAGCGGAAGGATACTCGAGATGGGAGTCAAGCTCGTCGTGGTCACAAGAGGCGAGAGAGGATGCTATTTCAACAACGGCAAGGTTCAGGGATATCTGGATGGGTTTAAGGTCGACGTGGTGGATCCTCTGGGGGCGGGCGATGGCTTCGTTGCGGCGATGCTCTACGCCATTATGGAGAGGGATTTAGGATCGAGGTTGGATGATCTGGACGAGGATGATCTGCGTGAGGTTATGACCTTTGCCAACGCGGCCGGCGCCCTTGCGACACAACAGGTAGGTGTGATCCCCTCGCTGCCGACCAGAGATGAGATCGAGGCGTTCCTTAAAACCCATTCGATCGTTCGGGCGAACTTGGTTTGATCCTCATCTCTATCCCGGCGATCATCATGTATACCTCATCGGCAACTTGAGCCAAACGAGCGTTAAGGCGACCGAGCGACTCGACATAGGATCTGGTGAGGGGATCAGCGCCTATCACGCCGAGCCCCACCTCGTTGCTGACGATCACCTCGTTGCCGTTAAGCGATGAGATGAGCTCATCGGAGTATCTTTCGACGTCCATCCCGTGGTGATACAGATTTCCCAGCCAGGTGGTGAGGCAATCCACAACCACGACATTGTATCGGGAAAGCCTCTTTAGAAGTGCGGAAAGCTCCAGCGGCTCCTCGAACGTCTCGAAGAGATCACCTCTCTCCCGCCTGTGCCTCTCTATCCGGGCTTGCATCTCCTCGTCGATCGGCTCCGCCGTCGCCACGAACGCCCTAGGCTCAGGATGCTCGAGGGCCTTTCTCAAAGCAAACGAGCTCTTGCCGGATTTCACTCCACCCAGTATGAGTATCATCTCTCCTCCGGTATCTCGTTTCCCTTTGAGACGCCTGCGCTCT
>CAZHVH010000204.1:1209-6466 GCA_964535855.1 uncultured bacterium | reverse complement strand
GCGAGCAGCTTCGGATCGAGCTCCAGCGCCCTTTTAAGCTCCGATATCGCCTTCTCCTCCTCGCCCTTGTCCATGTAGAGCGAGCCGAGCATGCTATGGGCTAAGGCCAGATCCGGCTCCCTCTTCAGGACCTTTCCTATCTCCTCTATCGCCCTATCGAGATCTCCTCTCTTCTGGTAAAGCGTGGCGAGGCTGCCGTGAATAAGAGGCATATCAGGTGCGAGCTTAAGCGCATCCTCGTACTCCCTTATGGCTCCGTCGATATCCCCTCTCCTTTCAAGGAGCATTCCGAGGCTTAGCCTTGCCTGTAGATCCTTCGGATCGAGTCTTTTAACATGTCTATAGGCGCTTATGGCGTCATCCACCTTATCCATCTCCTGATAGATCGAAGCGAGCTTACGCCAGGAATCCAGATCCTCCGGATCGCCCCTCACCTTTCGCCTCAGCCCCTCCGCTATCTTCTCCAACTGAGCATCTATCCCGGCTATGGCCACCCTGCGAGCCACCTCCATGTTATACCGTATCGTCCCGTCCTTGGGGTTCATCCCCCATGCCCGATAGGCCAGCTCGGCCGCCCTTTCGTAGTTGTGCCTGGCATACTCGATCTGAGCGTCTATCAGGACCTGCGTGGCGTCATAATACCTCTTCAACTCCCCCTCAACCCTTTTCCGCTCCTGAAGGGTATCGCCGTAGTTCGTCAGATACGGTATCACGCTCTGTCTAAACGGCTTCATCGCCTCGATGTTGCGGGCGGTGGTGTCCGAAAGGCCGGGGCCGAAGAATTCGAGGTATGGATGGGAATCGGTGTGTATCCTCCCTCCGTCCACAAACCGTCTGATCGTCTCCTCGTCCATCATGAAGGAATCCAGGAGCGAGATGGCGTCGAGATCATCGTGCGCCAGGCCTTCCCTTACGCCGGGACGATTCGCCCTCCGGACGAAATCCCTGTAATTTATCCTCAGGGGTTTCGGGGTGCCGATGAGGATCACGAAATCGGGCGTGTATTTATACCATAAGGTGGTATGCGGGAAGACGTCGATGAAGGTGCGGATGATCATCTTGAAATACTCCTCCGGAAGGCGATGGAGCGGAACCCATTGACACATCACCCCGTTCGGGGTGAGGATTCGCTTACACAGCTCATAGAAATCCCTGCTGTAGATGTTCGAGCTTCCTGAGCTGACGAGGGGGTGGATTATGCCGGTGGAGATCATATCGTATTTTCGATCCGTCGTCAGTATGAAGTTACGACCGTCCTCCACGAAGAGATGAAGCAGAGGGTTTTCCAGGACGTTCCCGTTGGCATGACTGAAGAACCGCCTCGCCGCCTTCACCACGCCCGGGGAGATCTCCACGGCGTCGACCCTGACGTTGTGCTGGGTTATCGAATATGACGTCACGCCCATGCCGAAACCGACCACCAGCGCCCGTTTGGGATCGGGATGAAGGAGGAGGGGGAGGTGGGCTATGACCCTATGCGAAGGTGAATCCCAGCGCGAGTCCTCGGCCGCCTGATTGGTATCGACGTAGAGCAACCTTGTGCCGTCCTCATCCTCCAGCACGGTCACGCTGGCGTCGACCCCTTCATCGTAGAAGAGCAGCTTGCCCTTGGGTCTCTGGTATCGGAAGATGGCGCTTTTCAGGACTATGGGGTTATGGCTGACGGCGAACATCGCCCCTTCTGATCCCAGAAGCAGTATCAACGTGAAAAGCAACATGCCCTTAGCCAAACCGCTTCGCTGAAGCAGCCACCACCCGAGCCCGATGTTCAAAAGCGATACGATCAGCACGCCCCGCTGGATGCCCACAAGTGGGATGATGATAAATCCAGCCACGAACGAGCCGAATATCGATCCCAAGGTATTAGCGGCATAGACCGAGCCCACGTCCCTGCTGACCCGAGATATGCCGGCGACGAAGAGCTTCACAACGAGCGGAAAGGTCGCCCCCATCAGAAAGGTGGGCGGAAACATCATGACGAAGGCAGGGAAAAAGCGGCCCATGATGAAGTTGAACCAGTTCGGCCTCCTGAAAAGCGCTCCGATCGAGTAGATCTCGCCGAAAAGCGGCAATAACAGCATGGCGAACAGGCCTATGAGCATCTGAACGACGCCTAAGGCCAGGAGATGTCTCGTCCATCGATCGGAGAGCTTTGCGAAGATGAAGCTGCCGACCGCTATCCCGAGGAGAAAGGCCGAGAGCATGGTCGTAAAGGCATATGTCGTGCTGCCTAAGAAGAAGACCAGTATCCTGGTCCAGAAGACCTCATACGCCAACGCGCAGAAGCCGGAGATGGCGGTGATCCAGAGGGCGAGGGCTCTATAGGGGTTAGTGGTTAGTGGTGAGGAATGAGGAGGAATCCCTTCGCGCTCTCCCGGCTCATCTGTCGTTTTTCGCTGCAGATACACGGCAAGTCCGGCGACGGCGAAGTTAAGCAGCGCCGCCAGGGCGATCGTCCACGGGATGCCTAACAATTTCATCAGGGCGAATCCCGCCCCGAGCGTCCCGATCACCGCCCCGAAGGTGTTTAAAGAATAAAGTCCGCCCACATCCCAGCCCAGATCCTCCATCCTTTTGACAACTCCTCTGCTTATGGCAGGAAGGGTGGCGCCCATGAGCGTGGTGGGGATAAGCAGGACGAGGAAGGCGAGGATGAAACGGATGAGGGATATGACGTAAAATGAAAAGCCTACGGATCTATGTATAGTGACGTAGATTGAGGTAAGCAATCTGAGGATTCCGGGGAAAAGGAGGGCAAAAGCGCCTATACCCACTTCAAGGGCGGCATACAGGAGAAGCGGACGACTTAAGCGGTCGGCCCTCCTTCCCAGGAGAAAGCTGCCCAGAGCCAGTCCGCCCATGAAGGCGGTCAACACGGTGGAGGTTGCATAGACCGTGCTTCCGAAGACCAGCGTGAGCATCCGGCTCCAGACCACCTCATAGATGAGCCCGGCCGCGCCGGATACAAAGAAGATAACCAGAGCGAGCGGTTTGATCCTTCTACCCATCACAGCGGCTGATACCTGTTCGTTATGGGCATTCTGCGATCCTTGCCGAAAGCGCGCGGGGTTATCTTGATGCCGGGGGCGGCCTGACGGCGTTTGTATTCGTTCCTGTCCACCATCCTAGCGACCCTCAGGACAGTCTCCCTGTCGAATCCCATCTCCACGATCTCCTCCACGCTTTTATCCTCCTCCACATAGGCCTGCAGTATGGGGTCGAGGATCTCGTATTCCGGTATGCTGTCGCTGTCCTTCTGATTCGGCCGAAGCTCGGCGGTGGGGGGACGGATGAAGACGGATCGGGGTATCAGCTCACGGCCCTCAACCCTGTTTCGGTATTCGGCAAGCTTATAAACCAGCATCTTCGGGACGTCCTTCAGGACCGAAAAACCGCCCGCCATATCGCCGTAAAGCGTGCAGTAACCCACGCTCACCTCGCTCTTGTTGCCGGTTGAAAGGACGATGGCGCCGAACTTGTTCGACAACGCCATAAGTATGTTCCCCCGTATGCGCGCCTGAATGTTCTCCTCGGTGATATCCGGCTCATACCCCTCAAAGACGGGGGCGAGCGTCTCGAGATACGCCTGAAACATCCTCTCGATCGGTATGACCTTGAACCTGATCCCCAGGTTCTCCGCGAGCTTTCTGGCGTCGGATTGGGTCTGGGAGGAGGAGTACCTGGAGGGCATGGAGACGCCCAGCACGTTCTCCCTCCCCAGCGCATCGACGGCTATGACGGTCGTCAGCGACGAGTCTATGCCGCCGCTCATGCCCACGATCGCCTGCTTGAAGTTGTTCTTGTAGAGGTAATCCCGCGTCCCCAGCACTAAAGCCTTGTAGATCTCCTCTATCCGTTCATATGGCTCATGTACGGGCGTTGAGATCTCCGGTTTCTCCTTGAATGGCAGATCATCCAGCTCGATGAAGTTCATCTGATACTCGGATTTCCTCAGGACGGGGATGTATTTTCTCCTCCTGGGATCGTGTAGCCTGGCCTTGAACACGTCCGATAGGTTCAAATCGGCCACGATCAGCTCCTCCTCGAACTGTTTTCCCCGTGCGACCAGATCGCCGGACTGGTTGAACACGACGCTGTTTCCGTCGAAGATCAGCTCATCCTGTCCGCCTACGAGGTTGTTGAAGGCCACGAAGACGAGGTTATCGTTGGCGCGGGTGGCGATCATCCTCTCCCTGGCATGTCCTTTGCCGGCGTGATAGGGCGAGGCGGAGATGCTCAGGATGAGTTCGGCATTCCCCACCAGGGTCTGATCCCTCGTCGGCCCTTGAGGATACCAGATATCCTCACAGATGCTGATCGCCACCCTCCTCCCGTTCAGCGAGAAGATCAGAAGCTCGTCTCCGGCCTGAAAGTATCTGTTCTCGTCGAAGACGGAGTAGTTCGGCAGGAAGATCTTGTGGTATATCCCTGCCACCCGGCCGTCATGTATCAGAGCGGCGGCGTTGTATATGTCCTCATTTCGATCGACGAACCCCACCACGGACGTTATCTCCCGACATGCGGAGGCCACATCCTGAAGCGCCTTCAGGTTGGCCGAGATGAAATCGGGTTTGAGAAGCAGATCCTCAGGGGGATAACCGGTTATGGCCAACTCGGGAAAGGTGACTATATCCACCCCCAGCTCCCTGGATTTCCGGACATATTCCTTGATTTTCCTAACGTTGCCCTCGAGGTCTCCGACCGTCGTGTTTATCTGTGCCATGGCGATTCGAAATCGGGCCATGCCGTTCACCTCTGTTTCAGCTTATGCCCTCCTTTATCTTCTCGGCCTTGTCGGGGTTGAACTCAACTATCAGGAGCTTGGCGTCCTCTCTGCCCAACTCCTTAAAGGCCCTTTCCGATCCATCGACCACCTTCCGGGCTGCTTTGACGGGATCGAGCCCCCCGATGCCAGCGCCATGAATGATGGTCGCCACGACCTTCGCTCCTTCCTTTAAAGCCCTTTTGGCCGCAGCATAGGAGGCCTTTTCAACCTCGTCGTAGCCAAAAGCGGATGCATCTCCCAACCCGACGACCATGACCTTCTTCGCCTTGACGTTTCCTCCCCCTTCAAGGAGAAGACAGTCTCCGAGATCGCCGTCGAAGCTGATTATGGATCGGGTTATCGCCCCTCCCAACGCCCTATCCATGGCGCCCGTCGCCCCGCCGGGATGTTTGACGCCCCTGAACAGGTTCACCACGGCGACGTCGCACTCTATGTCGGTTATCGATCCCTGCTTGACCTCGACCATTTTTC
>CAZHVH010000204.1:0-1109 GCA_964535855.1 uncultured bacterium | reverse complement strand
CCGATCGGCGCTGAGGTCGTTCGGGTCGATTCATGGGATGAGAGGGACCTCATCGAGGCGGCCAGGGACGCGGACGCCGTCCTCGTTCAATATACTAGGATCGACGACCGGATCCTCTCGAAGCTGGAGAGATGCAGGGTGATGGTGAGATACGGGACGGGATATGATAACTTCGATCTGGAGGCCATGACACGACACGGCGTCTATGCCGCATATGTCCCCGATTACTGCGTTGACGAGGTCTCCTCGCACACGCTCGCCCTCCTGTTGGCATTGGAGAGGAAGATCGTCAGATACAACGATGATGTCAGGGCCGGCATATGGAGCTCGCACAGGGAGAGGCCGATTTACAGGACGAAGGATCAGACCCTTGGGATAATTGGGCTCGGCAGGATCGGGAGGGCTTTCTGCCTGAAGGCCAAACCCATCTTCGGCCAAATCGTCGCCTGTGACCCCTATATCCCCGATTCGACCTTCGACGAATACGGCGTCCGGAAGGTGGATCTGGATGAGCTGTTGGACATATCAGACGCTATATCGCTCCATGTGCCGCTTATAAGGAAGCCCACAGACGTTTACCGAAGCACCTATCATCTGATCGGCGAGAGAGAGATAAAGCTGATGAAGCCCAACGCCTATATCGTTAATACGGCCAGAGGGCCAGTTATAGATAACGCGGCGCTATGTCAGGCGTTGAGGGAGGAGCGGATAGCCGGGGCGGCGCTCGACGTGTTGGAGGATGAACCCCTCACTGAGAACGGCTCGTCCGTTGCCGAGAGGTTCAAAGATCTGCTGGAGTCGGGTAGGCTTATCATAACGCCTCATAGCGCTTATCTTTCCGAGAAATCGCTGAGAGATGTCAGAAGGATGGCCGCCGAGGAGGTGGCAAGGGTGCTGACCGGGGGAACTCCCAAGGCGTGGCTCAATCCTCCTCCGTCCTTCAAGAGCCTTTAGCTCCGGATCGACCGTCATGAGAGGACATCTTTCAACCTTGGCAGTCGCCGCCGCAAATGCGTCTGCTATAGGATATACCCCCTTCAAACCAGCGGCGACCAAAGTCACTCCAGAAAGCCCTGGCCATTTCCTACCTGTAAGCTTTAAGGAAGAAA